>DAITPO010000049.1:0-5915 GCA_036833535.1 Candidatus Acidiferrales bacterium
TCCCCGAAGGCATGACCCTCGAGCAATGGGAAGACGAAATGATTCGCGAAGCCCTACGCCGCGCCAACGGCAACAAAAGCCAAGCCGCCCGCCTGCTAGGCCTCTCCAGAAACGCCCTACGCTATCGCCTCTCCAAAATCGGCATCGCCGACGAACCAGAATCGGCATAGTGCCGAAGCCGTGGGTGCCCCATGCGTCGGTGTTGCGCGTGGGGTTCTTGAATCTCCGCTGATTGAGCCTTGTCAGAGCACGACCTTTAGTCGCGCCATAACAGCCCCCATCCCCGGTTTGAGGGATGACCATATTGCTTAAACTGAGTACAAGATAGACTCTGGACGCTTGACCGAACTACTGGATTCCCGTACTATATGAGTCTGAAATTCGAATGGAACAAGTCCAAAGCCAAGGACAAGTACTCCAAACACGGAGTCGGTTTTGAACTGGCTAAGAACGTATTTAAAGATCCACTTGCGGTTGAGTTTCTTGACGACCGGCAAGATTATGGCGAAGACCGCTTCGTGACCATAGGCACGGCTGACGGCCACATTCTCTACGTAGCCTATACCGAACGGAACGATGTGATCAGAATTATATCAGCCCGGAGGGCGACGAAACTTGAGCAGGAAACCTATCTCCAAGAAAACCCATAAGGAACTTCGTCCTATGACGCGAAGCGCCATCGAACGCGCTGCGCTTGCGGACCCTGATGCACGGCCTTTGAGCAGCATTGACGTAAAGCGTATGAAACGCACCCCGCAAGCAAAAATTATTCGCCGCGCTTTGGGCATGACGCAGCAAGAATTCGCTGCCCGCTATCATATTCCCCTCGGTACGTTGCGTGATTGGGAACAGGGCCGTTCTACACCCGATCAGCCGGCACAGGCCTATCTGACAGTGATTGCCCACAGCCCAGACAGCGTACAACAGGCGTTGAAAGGTGCATGAGCAATCTTCCCCGAACTGTCCTAGGAGGGTGGCGCAGCCATTCCGGGATATCTGGGAATTGTCAGGGCACGAACTCTAGTCGTGCCATAACGGCCGTCAAAGAAAAATCCACCGCGGCTTCACAGGCTGCGGAAAAAGTCGAAACATTGTCATCCTGAGCGAAGCTAAGGATCTAATCGTCCAATGTTTGCAACTACTTGCGCCAACAAGAGACGTCGAAACCTGCCGGTTGATCGAAGGATTGGCCATTTTTCCGCAACCTCTTCCGCCGCGATGGCTTACATCCACCCGCTGGCAAGGAACCGTCATCCTGCGCAAGCCGACGAGTTTGGGGCTGTTCTGCCGGAGGGAGCCCCCTGCTTCAGCAGGGGGAGCTGGACTTTCAGTCCAGCGAAACAACCCGCGCCCAACACCGCCTTCAAGCGTGGGCCTTCCTCGGCGGTAGCGCCGGGTGCCGGGTGCGCCATCCTTCGCGCTTTCTGCGAAGCGTGGTGTTTGTCGGCTCCAGCTGTCGCCTTTGTTCAGTGATGATCAGGCAAAATACTGACAGCGCGCGAGGCCGCTCTTGCGCCTGTGCACCGCAGCGAATCAGGAATGGGCACTGGATTTCGTGCACGATGCGCTGGAGAGCGGTTTTTCCACCAGCAATGCTGTCAGCCGCTCAGATGTCGTAGCATGATGTGTGCGGAAGCAGGGGGCAGGTCATTAAAAATTGAGTCTTGCCCGGCCCTGCGGAAATCTCTGTCCGATTGGCCCGGCAGATTGAATCACACTAAGCGGAACCCATGACAACTAAGTTGCCGACGCACTAACCGTTTTCCATCTCAGTCTTGGTGCGTTCAGTAGAACGAGACACACGAGAGGATAGAGATCGAAGCGTTGAGGGACCAAGCCTACGTTTGCTGCTCCGGAAGCGGCAGCGATGGCATTAGCTAAGTTTCGAAACTTTGACATCTCAGTCCCCTCGATTAACAGATACCAGTAAAGTAACTCAAGAACGTATACTGAATTCGCGAGTATCAATCCGGAACGCCGCAGCCGCCATAGCGGTACTGCTGACGCAATGAGGAGCAACAAGAATAGGACGTTCACCGCAGACATTGAGTAGAATGCCCGTACAGCAAGCACGTTCTCACCAAAAACTTTCTCTTCGTGGCGGAACACCCAAACGATTGTCGCGATCGTGAAGAACGCTCCGGCCAGCCCCACCAACGGATTGCAAACTGCTAGAATTCTTGTGATCCACACTGCGGCGTTGTTGAAGCGTGACTCCATTTTAGGGTTCATCACATCCCCTGTTCGGCGCGTGGCGCATCCTTTGTCCTTCTGCGTATTTTCCAGTCGGACGATTCATTGCGCATTGACGGATGATAGCACCACCAGAGTTAACGGAGAAGTATCGGTGTTGCTGTGGGTTTTGCCGCGGGCACCCGATCCTTCCCGGTTTGTGGGAAGGGTCGGGGTTTCGGCCCCGCCTTTCGGACCTGTTTTCTGCCTCAGCATTTTCGAGCACGCCCTCCGTATTTCCGCATTCACTTCCAGCCCATCCGTACCATTGCCTATACGTCAACATACCCCACAATAATCTCGCGATAGCGCAGCAACAACACACAAAGGAGCGCAGTCCGATATAGCTGAGCGAATTATCGCCAGCCGCAAACGCATGCCTTGCCAAAGGAAAATCAAATGATCAGACGCAAACCCTTCTCCACCCCATCCTGGGTCGTCGGTCGCGACTTTCCCGACCCCAACTCCCGGCCCCCAGGCACCGCCCCTAGCGGCCCAGCCAGATTCACCGAGTCAATCCCAAACCCGCCGACGCCGACACCGCCGCTTTACCCTGACGAAGGAAGGGCCGCCGACCCTCAGCAATCGGCCGCGCCCCCAGCACCACTCCCAGCCGCCGAAGCCCCGCCGCAACAACCGCCGCCCCCGAAGTCGCGCAAAGAGCGCCCGTCCGAATCCAGCGTCCACCCTCCAGTCTCCAGCCTCCAGAATAACTACCACACCGGTAAATGCTCCATCTGCAATCATCCCGATCGCGCCGAAATTGAAGCTGCCTTCTTGAACTGGGATCCCGCCGATCGCATCGTCGCCGACTTCAAACTCCCCGCCCGCTCCTCCCTCTACCGCCACGCTAAAGCCGCCGACCTACTCAACCAGCGCCGCAAGAACCTCCTTGCCGCGCTCGACCACATCATCGAACAAGCCGGACGCGTCCCAGCCACCGCCTCCAGCGTCATAAGAGCCATCGAACTAAGCTCCCGCCTCAGCAGCGGCAACATAGCCCCGCTAAGACGCTACGAAGTAACCCACAAATACATCCACGAATCCACTCCCGCCGTTCGTCCCAGCTCCGCATCCAGCTTCCAGCCTCCAGTTCGCAGCCTCCAGAAACAGCCAAGCCTCCCCAAACAATCGGGACACCAAAATATTGTTGCAGAGCCTAACTCATTGATTCCAAAGGAGGGACACGACAAACAATCGGGACACATATAGCGTATGGCGCACACTTCTAGCCCAGTTTGCCGCACTGCGAAGCGGTGCAGAACCACCGAGGGTGGTTGAAATCCACCAGTTCGAGGCCAGCCGATGGCCGGGACTGCCGCCTACACTCGCTGTAACCCACTGATATGGCGTAATTTACTGGGATGTCCACCCTCAGCCCATTTGGCATGGGCCATGCATTTATGAGCGGTGTCGAAGCGGGTTTCTTCCGGCTGCGACACAGATGAGGTGGGCCATGAGAAGCACACGATCAAAGATACTCACAGGATTTGGAGTCCTCATATTCTCATTATTCGGGAGCGGCATCGCGCAGGCGCAATCTGAGCCTGATGGCGCGCCGCCGCAATCGCAGGCTGCTGGCACGCCTGACAAGCCGGGGCCCAGCATGGCGCGCGTTAGCCTGGTCCATGGCGACGTCTCTACGCAGCGCGGCGATTCCGGCGATTGGTCTGCGGCCACGCTGAATACGCCATTAGCTCCGGGCGACAAAATCTCTACCGGCGACAAGGGCCGCGCTGAAGTACAGCTCGACTTCGCCGATGTTCTGCGCCTCGCAGATAGCTCGCAGGCGACAATCTCCACGCTCGAGCGCACGCAGATTCAATTGCAGCTCGGCGAAGGCCTCGCCTACTTCAGCATGTACAAGGGCCACGAGGCTGACGTGGAAATCGACACGCCGAATGTTTCCATTCATCCCATCGGAAATAGCGGCGCGTACCGAATTTATGTGAATCCGGGCGGACAGACAGAAATAACCGTCCGCAATGGTGAAGCCGAGATTTCCACTCCGCAAGGCAGCACGCGCGTCAAGAAGGGCGATCTGATCACCGTGCAGGGCACCACGACTGACGCGCAATACAAAATCACCGCGGCGCAAGGCAAAGACGATTGGGACGCCTTCAACGATGATCGCGACCGCGTGATCCAAAAGGCGTCATCGTGGCGCAACACCAATCGCTATTACACCGGCACCGAAGATCTCGATGCTTACGGCACCTGGAGCGAAGTTCCGGACGTGGGCCGCGTGTGGGTTCCCGAGCAAGGTCCTGACTGGGCGCCTTACCGCGATGGCAACTGGGTCTGGGAGCCTTACTGGGGCTGGACCTGGGTCGGCGGCGAACCCTGGGGTTGGGCGCCATATCACTACGGCCGCTGGTTCGTTACGGGCGGTTCTTGGGCATGGTGGCCCGGACCGGTGGGATTTGGCTACTACCCATACTGGTCGCCGGCTTATGTATCGTTCTTCGGATTCGGCCCTGGCTTCGGAGTCGGCTTCGGCTGGTTCCCCTGCGGGCCGGGTGACTTCTTCTATCCGTGGTGGGGCGGCTTTGGATTCGGTTTCGGATTTGCGGACTTCGATCGA
The DNA here is from genome assembly GCA_036833535.1 of Candidatus Acidiferrales bacterium. GTDB lineage: Bacteria > Acidobacteriota > Terriglobia > Acidiferrales > UBA7541 > Palsa-147. The sequence continues at coordinate 4,817 of DAITPO010000049.1, forward strand.
TTCCACGATCGCGGCTTCCGCGACCGGGACTTCGATCGCGGCCGCGGCTTCCGTCCGCTGTTGAGGAATGACCGGTTCTCGAACTTGCGGAACTTTGACTCGAACAACCGGCTGCGGAACGGATTCTCCGGAGTTTCCGGTGATCGTTTCGGCCGCGGCGCCGCGGGCCGGCCAACAGCCGTGAGTCCTACAGCATTCCACGGCGGACGGATCATGACCGGCAATCTTCCGGTTGTTCCGTCGCGTGAAAGCTTGAGCGCTTCGGGCAAGTTCCAGAGCCCCGGCTCGGGCGCAGCGCGCGCGGGCGGCGCGAAGAACTTCTTCGCGAAGAATCAACCTGGCGCGAAGTCTGAGCCTTTCTCACAACAGGCGTCACGCCTTCAGAATTCAATTCAGAAGGATGGGCACTTCTCTCCCGTCACTTCTGAGAATCGCGGCGGCGCGGCCAGCCCATCGAGCGGTGCGCGAGTGGCAGGCTCCGGGAAAGTCGAAACCAACAACGGCGCGGGAGCGACGTCGAATCGCGGCCCGGCCAACGATCGGCCGTCAACGGGCGCCACGGTGCGTGGCTCAGGAACGCCGGCGACGAATCCTGGGTTTGGGTCCGCGCCAAAGGGCACCTCGGCTCCAACAAGGCCAAGCGTTGAGCCCAGCACGCGTCCGAACAGCACCGGCAATAACGGAGGCTGGCAGAAGTTTTCGCAGCCTTCGAACTCCGGCGCTGGACGCTCGACCACGAGCCCGAACGGGAGCTACCGGCCGCCGCTTAACATGAACAAGCCCATCGTCACGCAGCGGCCGAACGGCGGATTTGGCGGAAACGCCGGCCGTCCGAGCAGCAGCCCGGGCTACAGCGCGCCGTCACGGCCGACGTACAGCGCGCCATCACGGCCGACGTATAGCGCACCGTCACGGCCGACGTACAGTGCACCTTCGCGGCCGACGTACAGTGCGCCGTCACGGCCGACGTACAGTGCGCCGTCGCGGCCGACTTACAGTGCACCGTCGCGGCCGAGCTACAGCGCGCCGCGGCAGAGCGCACCGAGCTATCACGCACCGAGTGGGGGCGGATCGCACGCCCCCAGCGGTGGCGGATCGC
>DAITPO010000049.1:6015-24324 GCA_036833535.1 Candidatus Acidiferrales bacterium
GGCGGATCGCACGCCCCCAGCGGTGGCGGATCGCGCGGTAGCAGTGGCGGTGGCGGCAGCCACAGTTCCGGCGGCGGTGGTGGTCATCCACATCGGTAATTAATAGTCGAGGATCGGGGATCCTCGAAGCAGTGGGGTTGGGAGGGCGGGGTTTAAATCCCGCCGCGGGCTAGACCGATTCATAGATCATATTTCATACCGCAAGGCGGGCTGAGCCCCGCCCTCCCAACCCCGGCAGTATTCTTCAGGAAGATCGTACCGCCGGCGTCCCCGCCGGCATCTTGCGACTTCCGGCCTCGCTAAATCTCGCAATTGCGCGCGGAGCTAATCGCAAAATAAATTCGATGTGGTATGTAGTCCGCGCGGGTGTGTTGCCTATGGCGGAGAATTTGATCGTAAGATGCCGGCGGGACGCCAGCGGTACCGAGCGCGGACGCTAGGAAGTTTCCTGATTGACGCGAAGCTGTGATTCAAGTTCCGAGCAATATTGCCGTTCTGCTTCTAACTCCGATTGCAATTTCTTTACGAGCATTTCGAGGCGGCGGATTTCCGCGCGCAATTTCAACAGCTCCACGCTTGGCGCAATTCCGGTGGCGGGCCGCGCGGGTTCCTGAGCCAGAGGATTCGGGACGACAGTTGAGCGAGGCGCCGGGAAGGCCGAAGGCCGTTCGGCGACAATGCCGACGTGCGGCGCCACAGCGTGCGCGCTCGGCGTGGGCGGCGCAAACAAGCTGCTCAGCGATGGCGCCGGCGTCGCCGCGGACGATCCAGCTCCGACGTTCTCATTCGCGGTCGGCGGCTTGGGATTCAGCAAGCTCTTCACGCGCGCTACCAGTTCCTGCGGTTGAAACGGCTTGCGCATCAATTCATCGGCGCCCGCTTCCATGGCCTTCTGCGCCACTTCGCGATTCACAACGCCCGACATCAAGATCACCGGCGTCGATTTGAATTCCGGGTTCTGCTTCACCAAGCGGCAAACTTCGTAGCCGTCCTTATCGGGCATGATCACGTCGGTGATCACGGCATCAGGCCGGGCTTCCTCAAAAAGCGCGAGCGCGGAAGCGCCATCGTGGCATGCGACCACGTGAATGCTCTCCTTGCGGAAGGCAATCTTAATCACTTCGCGCATGGTTGCGCTGTCGTCAATAAAATAGATGTTTGGGACACGAGGTGGTCCCGGGATGGCCGCGTCGCTCATGAGGGTTCCTCCACGCCCGCGTGCTCGGCTTCATCGAATTCGCGCAACGCGTCGAGCAAGAGATCGGTGGCCGAGCGAAGCACGGTGCGCTGCGCCGCCGTAGCTCCGTAAACGAATTTATAGACGCCCTCGACGCGCCGATGGCAATTCTTCACCATGTGATACACGGCTTCATCGCCGAAGAGCGTGCCGCATTCCGCGTGCATGAGATTCCCGGCATCGAAGAAAATTACGCCGTCGGTTTCGCCGGCGTTGAGATGCAGCGCTCCGGTCTGATGCGCCTGCCCGAGCATTTGAATCACGCCCGGAAGATCGAGATGCGAGAGCTTGCCGCTCAAGTCGGTCTCGGCGCTTTGCAGCATCTGCGTGGGCTGGAAGCCATCCTGGCGGCTGAGCAGGAAATTGCGAATGTGGCGCGCGATATCGGCGACGGGCCTGCGTCGATCGACGAACTCATCGCAGCCGGCCCGAAAAGCTTCGAGCAGCGCCTGCTCGCCTTCTCCGCCGCCGATGGCGACCAAGGGAATGTTCGCCGATTTCGGATCGGAGCGAAGAATCGGCGCGATCTCAAGAGCGTTCATTTCGCGCAAGTTTGTGGCGCAAAGGACGGCCGCGGGAGTATTCCACTCCAGCATGGTCAGCGCGTAAGCCGATTGCGCGCAGGTGACCACGTCGAAGCCCTGCTGCTTCAGCGCATCGCTCAACCGCTTCGCGAAATACACATTGCTCTCGATCATCAGAATCTTCGGAAGACTGATCGCCGCGCTCACGCGAATGGCCCCAATTCCACCGGACTCGCAGCCGGCGCTGCGGTCGAAGTTCGCACCAGCTTCTCAAAGTCCAGAATCTCGATGGTCTCTTCGCCGATGGCCAGCACGCCCGCGACATACTTGGGCGAATCTTCCGGCGTCGGAAATAATTCCGCGTTCACCAACTCGCATTCGCCGTCCACGGGAATCGCGCTGAGCTCTTCTTGCCCTTCGATGTTGCGCGATGCGACCAGATAAAATCGCCGGTCCGGCAGCTTTTTCCCGACCAGCACAGGCGTAACGTCATACACAGGAATGACGCGCCCGCGGCGCACGATCACGCCTGCCACCATCGGGGTCTGGTGCGCAAACACATGCAGCTTCACCGGAGGCGCAAGCTCGGTGACGATTGCCGCTGGAAGTCCAAATCTACGCCGGCCCAATTGCAGCAGAACGAAGGAACTCTTCTCGATCGCGGCTGCGGCCGTCATTGCGACACCGTTCCTGAGAGCTCGGCCGGCGTTTCGGCCTGCGCGGCGTGCAACGCATCTTCCAGCGCTCTCAATTCATGGCGAGTCAAAAAGCCCGCGGGATTCACGACCGGCATGATCAAATCGTCCGTGTATGTGAGGCCGCGATACCAACGGCGCTCTTCGCCTTCAAACGCAAGCGGCAGGGCGTACGGCGCGGCGATATCCGCCATGCGCTCGATCTTGTCCACCAGAATTGCTACTGGAGAATCTCGCAGGATCAGAACCAGCGTCGGGCGCGCGGATTTCAATCCGAAATGCGCGCAGCCGTTCACCACGAAGTAGCTGCGGTTGCCGCGATGGACGAGGTGCTTCACTTTGGGCACGACGCTCTGGCCGATCTCCATGGCCGAGCCCGAAAGGCTATCTGCGCTTCGAATTTCGTGCACCGCCGAAGACGCGATGGCAAAGGGCAAGCCTGAAATGGTGAAGAGAATCGCAGATTCCCTGGCGCGTCCGCGCCGCAGTGCCTTCTGATCTGGCAAAGGAATGGTCATCGCGACATCACCGTGACCGGCTTGGCAATTTGCACCGTCCGCCGTTCGATGGCTGCCGGGACTTGCTCGATCGCCAGGACTTCATCCACGGCGCCCGTTTTGATCGCTTCGGCCGGCATTCCGAAAATGACGGAAGTGGCCTCGTCCTGCGCGATCACGTAGCCGCCGGCTTCCTTCACAGCCTTCGCGCCCTTCGCACCGTCGTTGCCCATTCCCGTCAGAATTACGCCAACAATCATCGGGCCGAGATACTGCGCCGCTGTTTCGAGGGTTACGTCGGCGCAGGGCCTGTAGCCGCCGATGCGATCGCTGCCATCGAGCGCGATCCGGCCGCCGCTCGCGAAGCGCAGATGATGCGAGCCGGGGCAAACGTAAATTGTGCCGGGCTGAACGGACTCATTGTTCTCCGCATCCTTCACGCGCAGCGCCGTGACCTCAGCCAACTGAAGGCTGTATTGATGCGTGAAACTCGCCGGCATGTGCAGCACCACGACGACTGCGGCCGGCAAATCTTTCGGAAGCCGCGACACGAGATCCATCACCGTAGCCGGGCCGCCGGTCGACGCCGCGACGACCACCACCGGAAATCTTCCGGCGCCCACCGTACGCGCGGGCGCTCCATTCGAAGGAACCACGCGCGGAATGGGCGCGCGTGCCGCGACGCCTGCGAGTCTTGAGAGCGTCGCGGTGCGCACGACGCGCACCTTCGCGGCCATCTTTAGCTTGCGCGTCAGTTCTTCGCCGACGTTGCGCATGTCGAGATCAATGCCGTTCGTCGGCTTGGGCACGAAATCCACCGCGCCGAGCTCCAGCGCGCGCAGGGTGCTGGCCGTGCCGTCGCGCGATTCCGAACTCACAATCACGATGGGCCGCGGATTTTGCGACATGATCACTTCGGTGGCCCCGAGGCCATCGAGCCGCGGCATATTGATGTCCATAGTGATCACGTCGGGCTGCAGCGATTCGGCAAGCGACACACCTTCGCGCCCATCTTTCGCCTGTCCCGCGACTTCCATGGCGGGATCAGCGGCGATGATGTCGTGCAGCACTTTGCGCATGAACGCCGAGTCTTCGACGATTAACACGCGCACTTTTTTCTTGAGTCCCGTCATGTTCCCTATGCTCGATGAAGGCCGCCCGCGGGCTGCGTGATTGCGCCGCGGTCTTCGCCGATGAGTTGTTCCACGGTTTCGATCAGAAGATCTTCCTGCACCGGCTTGGTGAGGAAAGCGACGGCGCCGTCTTTCATGGCGCGATCGCGATGCTTGGCGCCGGCTCGCGAGGTCACCACCATCACCGGAATTTCTCGCGTCACCGGGTTTTGCCGGAGATGCGCCATCAGCTCGTAGCCGTTCATTCGCGGCATTTCGAGGTCGGTGAGAACGAGATGGCAGCCGGAATGGGCGATGACTTCCGAGGCTTCGAGGCCATCGGCTGCGAGAATTACGCGGTAGCCGGCTTTTTCGAGCATGCGGCCGACGAATTTGCGGACGCTGATCGAATCGTCTACAACCACAATCACTTTGTCGTTGCCGACTGCGTCCACGGCTTCCGCCGGAATGGTTCCGGCAGCGACAGCATCTGAGCCTGGAGCAAAAATCCGCGCTGCGCCTGCGGGTGCGACCTGGTGGCGCCGCTCGGCGGCTTCGGCCGCGACGAGACGGTTCAAATCGATTAATAGAATCAAACTGCCGTCGGAGGCGATCGACGTTCCGGGGAAGAGCTTCACGCGGCGCAGGTATTCGCCGAGATTCTTGATGACGATTTCATCTTTGCCGAGCACGTCTTCGACGATGATTCCTTCGGAGCGTCCGGCAATCTTTACGATCACCATGCGGTAATAGCCGTTGATCGGCTCGATCGGCGGCAGGCCGAGCTGTGCGTCGAGGCGCACGGCTTCCATATCCACGCCGCGGACCTTTGTCATCAGCTTTCCGCCGACTTCTTCGATCTCCTCAGGCTTCAAGCGGCGAATTTCTTCCACGAACGCCAGCGGAAATGCGAAGACCGAGGTGCCGCTGCGCACGAAGAGCGCCTGCGAAATAATCAGCGTCAGAGGAACTTTGAGCGTGAAGACTGTGCCGGCGCCGGCGTCCGAGCGAATTTCGATGTCGCCGTTCAATGTGTGAATATTGGCGCGAACGACGTCGAGACCTACGCCGCGGCCCGCCAGCTCGGTCTTGCTATCGGCCGTAGAAAATCCCGGCTGGAAGAGGTATTCGCGCAATTCGCGCTCGGTGAGCTGCTCGGCTTGCAGATAAGTTACGCGGCCGGTCTCGAGCGCGCGCGCACGAATCTTTTCGTAATTGATTCCGCCGCCGTCGTCCTCAACCTCGACGAATACGTGATTGCCGCGATGATAGGCGCGCACGGTGAGGCGGCCTTCGTCCGATTTTCCGCTGCGCGTGCGAACTTCCGGCTTCTCGATTCCGTGCGCCACGGCGTTGCGCACCAGGTGAATCAGCGGATCCGAAATCTGCTGAATGATATTGTTGTCGAGCTCGGTCTCCGCGCCATCCAGCACCAGCGCGACGCGCTTGCCTGTGGCCTTTGCGGCATCGCGCACCGTGCGCGATAGCCGCGTATAGAGATTCCCGATCGGCACCATGCGTGCGCGCGTGATTTCATCCTGCAAGTGATGCGCAAGCTTGGTGAATTCGTCGATGTCCGAATCCACGCGATTCATGAAGGCTTCGAGCTGCGAAAGGACTTCGGTGACGTCGGCGGAAATTTCGGAAAGCGAGCGCGAGAGGATATTGAAATCGTCGTAGCGATCCATCTCCAGTTCGCTGAATCCACTGGAGGATTCGCTGTGCATCCCCGGCAGGCCCGAGAAGCCGCGGAAAGTATCCATCTGCGGCGGGGCGCTGCCCGGCATCAAGCTGGAGCTGATGCGGCTGAACTCATGCTTATCCTGAAATTCCGAAACCTTAAGCGAAAGCCGCGCCTTCGAGAAAGTGAGAACTTCGACCAGCTTCGATAGCTCGCTCAAGCGCCCCAGCATGCGCGTGCGATTGATCACCAATTCGCCCACCGCGTTCATCATGCGGTCGAGCCGGTCGAGCGAAATGCGGACGGATTTGGCTGGCGCCGCAGCCGCTGCTGAAGTGGCGTGCCGCGTTGGTGGGGACTGTGCGGCAGTGACAGCCAGTTCCGTCGCCGAAATTTGCTCCGCCGCTGCCACAGAGCCGCTTGCCTCGGCCAGTTCCGTGAGCGGCTCTTCGGTTCCTGCCGGGGCCAGCTCATCGATTCGCGCGAGCAGCGGCTCGAGTTTAGCTCGCATTTCTGCGTCATTCGCCCACGAGTGATGCAGCAGCTTCTTGAGCGCGTCCACCGCATCGAGGCACAAGTCCACAATTTCGGCGCTCGGCTTCAAGCGGCCGTCGCGCATGCGCCCGATTAGTTCTTCCACGCGGTGCGCTACGACCGCGCAACGGTGCACTCCTACTTGCGCCGCCGAGCCTTTTACCGTATGCATCGCGCGGAAAAGCCGGTTGATGTCCTCCGCGTTGGGATTGCCTTCGAGCGCCAGCAGGCACTCGGTTACCGTCTGGAAATGTTCTTCGGCTTCTGCGACGAAAACCTCGAGGACTTCCGCAGGAATATCGCTGTCCTCGGGAAGGGAATCGACGAAGGACGCGCCGCTTGCCGCATGTCCCGCTGCGGAGATCTGCGCTGTCGCACCGCTCGCTGCATTTTCATCCGCAGCCAATTCTTCGGCCGCTGCGGGAAACGCGAAGCTGTAACGCTGTTTGAATGCGGCGATGTCCGGGGCGCATTCCGTTCCGTCATTGGCCATTTGCAGCAGATCGAATTCGAGAACCGACACGGCATCCGCAAGAAATTCCGTCAGCGGCCCGTGAGTATCGGGGCCGAGGCGCGCATTCATCGCGTACTGAAAAATGTGCGCGAGTTTTCCGGCCACTTCGGAGAAGAGAGGGAAGCCATAGCTCGCCGAAGTACCGCACAGCGTATGCGCCGCGATGTAGAGTTTTTCGAAATCCTCAGCGCGCGCCTGCGGTTCCTGCACGAGCCCCGAGTATTCCCGCAAATATTGCAGGTGATCGGACGCCTCTTGCAGAAATAGTTCGAGCGATTCCGCTGCGCTCACAGGCTGCCCTCCGCCATTACCGCCTGCTTCACTGCCGATTCTTTTGCAGGCTTGCGATAAATCCGGCAATCGCCAAGCACCAATCCCTCGAGCCGCACCGGCACGCTGCTCAACGATTCCGCGTGCCCGAGAAGAAAATATCCGCCCGGCTCGAGACATTCGCTGAAGCGTTGAATCACCGAATTGCGCCGCTCTTCGGAGAAATACATCAGCACGTTCATGCAGAAAATGCAGTCCATGCGCCCGACGTAAACCGCTTGCGTCAAATTCATCGGCGCAAACGAAACCATGCGGCGAATGCGCGGCTTCACCACGTAGCCGTGCCGCGTCTTCGTGAAATAATTCTCGATTTGCTGCGGCGTCAGATTGTCGAGGCTGCGGCCTGAATAAACGCCGCGCTCGGCATGTTGCAGCGCGCGCCGGCTGATGTCGGTGGCGAGAATTTCGATTCGCCACGCTTCCGCAAACGGCAATGCATCCGCCACGGCGATCGCGATCGAATAAGGCTCTTCGCCCGTCGAACAAGCGGCGCTCCAGATGCGCAGCGTTCGCGGATTGTCCCAGAATTTCTTTTCCTGCAATTCAGGCAGGATTTTCTTCGCCAACGCATCGAAGACCGCCGGATAGCGGAAGAACGAAGTTTCCTGCGTGAGGAGATTTTCGAGCAGCGCGTTGTATTCGACGTTGCTACCCGAAACGAGCCGCAGCAAATCCGTGCCGCCCTGCAAGCCGCGCTCGGCCACGAATTCGCGCACGCGCGTCGAGAAGAATCGCTCGCGGGAGGCGTCGAACAAGATCCCGGAGCGGCTCTCGATGAGCCCTCGCAGCTCATCGAACTCGTAACCTGTCACCGTAGCTGGTTTCTCTCTCATGTTCGGCCAGGGCGAGCGGCGATCGCGCTCCTACCGCTCGCAAAAGACGAAACCAGACCTCAGCGATTTGCCCCGACCGGCGCGAGCGCGCGGTCGTTGTCGCGCTGCGTTTCGGCCGCGGGACGTGAATTCGAGCGGAATTGAGCGAGAGCTTCGTTCAGTTGTTCCGAGAGCTTGACCATGTTGCCGACGGTCGAAACGGTTTGGCGCGCGCCCTGCGAAGTCTGCCGCGTGATGCCGGAAATAATTTGCATCGCGTTGGCCACGCCTTCCGTTCCGCGCACCTGCTGCTTCGAAGCGAGTGAAATTTCCTGCACCAGCTCCGCCGATTGCCGCACCACGCTCGAAATCGCTTCGAGCGCCTTGCCGGCTTGATCTGCAAGCACCGCGCCGCTTTCCACTTCCTTGGTGCCTTCCTCCATCACGACCACGGCCTCGTTCGTTTCCGCTTGAATCGCCTTGATCAACGCCGCGATGTCCTTCGTGGCGGCGCGCGAGTGCTCGGCCAGCTTGCGCACTTCGTCCGCGACGACCGCGAATCCGCGACCCGCTTCTCCGGCACGCGCTGCTTCAATTGCCGCGTTCAATGCGAGCAGGTTCGTCTGTTCGGTGATGTCGTTAATTACGTTGATGATTTCCGAAATTTCCAGCGACCGGTCGCCCAGCGACTTGATCTTCTTCGCTGTAGCCTGCACCGACGCGCGAATCCGCTGCATGCCCTCGAGCGTATCGCGCACCGAGCGGTTGCCCTGCTCGGCCGCATCGAGCGCGCGCCGCGCCGCTTCTGCGCTGGCTTCCGCGTTGTTCGACACTTGCTTCATCGAAACCGTCAGCTCTTCCACGGCCGATGAGGTATTCGTGATTTCCTGATCCTGCTGCGTCGCGCCGGTGGTCATCTGATCGGCGGCCACCAGAATCGCGCCCGCGCTGGCATTCACGTCGACGGCGGCCTTGCGTACGCGCTCGAGCACTTTCGAGAAGTTGTCGAGCATGTAGTTCACCGAATCCACCACGTTGCCGAGCGCGTCGTTGGTCACCTTGCCGCGTAGCGTCAAATCGCCGCGCGCCACCTGGTTGATCACGTTCAGCAAATCCGTGATGCTGCGCTGCAGCGATTCTTGGACCTGCTGGCTGTTCACCGCGGTGGAAATCTTGGAGACGCTGCGATTCAAATTCTCTGCAATCGCGCCGAACTCATCGGTCGCCTTGATTTCAATCTTGGCGCGGTTGTCTCCGGCGGCGAATCGCTCGGAAAATTCCGCGAGCTTCTCCACCGGCGTCAGCACGCTCTTCGTTAGCACCACCACGAGCGATAGCGCCGCCGTCGCCGCAAGCCCCACCGCGGCGATCAACGCCGAGCTGGCGTTCACCGGCATTCCTGCCGCGTCGCCGAGCCCGGCGCCATTCGAATGCGCGCCGGCATAGAAGGCCAGCAACGCCGAACCTCCCGCGGCCACGGCCACCCAGATCACCAGCATCCACACCGTTGAACTCAATCGCGATTTCATGACTTCCTCCCCAAAATTTTCGCGCCCGCCCGGTCGCTGCCGGGAAACTTCCGCAATTTCAAATCACCGGAACTGGAAACACCTCAATCAATTTCTCCAGATCCACCACCAGCGCCAAGCGCTCCTCGTGCCGCAACATTCCGCGGCAATACGGCACATCCGGCGCATGATCGAGAAACGATTGATCGTTCGCGCCAAAAGTTCCGACCACTTCGTCCGCCGCGATGCCGATGCGCAAATCATCGCGCTGCCCATCGCCCTTCAGCAGCGCCACCACCACGTGCCGCGGCAAAAGGCCCGGCCGCCGCCCTTCGGTAAATGCAATATCCACAAGCGGCACGATCGTTCCGCGCAAATTGAAAATCCCCATCAGAAATGCCGGCGCCAGCGGAATCTGCGTCAATTTCGGCCAGTCCACGACCTCTTCTACTTCCAGCACCGAAAGGCAGAATCGCTCGCGCCCCGCGCGAAATACGCAGTACTGCTTTTCGAGCAGCCGCACTTCGTCCTGCACGTCGTAGTCGCCGCCGTCAAATTCCTGCGGCAAAGCTGTCGAAGCTGCGTCGTCGAGGCTCATGCGAATTTCTTCACCGCCTGAATCAATTCTTCCGGCGTGAACGGCTTGCACACGTAGGCGTTCGCGCCCTGCTGCTCGCCCCAATATTTATCGCTTGCCGATTTCTTCGAGCTGACTAAAATCACCGGAATCGCGGCGAACGTGGCGTGATTTTTCAGCTCGCGGCAAACTTGAAATCCATTCCGCCCGGGCATCACCACGTCGAGCAGGATCAGGTTCGGACGCTCGTTCTCGATCGTCTCCTCAATCCGCGCGGGGTCGCTCAGCACAACCGTGCGGAAGCCGCCCTGCTCGAGCACGGTCTCCATCAGCTTCAATTCCGACGCCGAGTCGTCGACGACCAGCACCTTCTTCAACACAGGCCTCTCCCCGAGGGAAATCCACGAAGAAGGAATGCAAGTAGAAAGCCACCAGCGCAGCCGCAGCAGAATCCCGTGACGAATCGCAACGTTCTGTATTTTCAACGAATTGCAAATCGGTGGCAGCGCGCGCCAAGCGGAAAATGGATGCAAGCCGCGCGGCGACGTCTCACGCTGAGATAGATTCTCAGCAGTGGCGGCTCACATGATGTTCATTGAGAAACCGCCGGGAGGAACGATTCGCCGATGAAGCTGCGCTTTTTGAGCGCAGAAAAAAATCAGGGAGAGAGCTTTTCCGCTTCTTCGATGAACGACAAAAGCCGCTTCGTGCTGATTCCGAGATTGACGGCAGCCTCGGTGTTCTTCGCCTGCTTCGCTTTTTCCACGCGTCCCTGGAAATAGGAAACTTCGGCGCGCGCTTGCACCAGCGCCGCCTGCAAAGAAACGGTTTCACCCGATTGCTTCCGCGAATCCATGGCGACTGCGAGCATCGCGCGCGCCACGACCGCTCGCCGCAGGTCTTCCGATTCCTGCCCGCCCTTATCCACAAATGCGGCCACTTCCCACGACGACAGCAATACTTTCGTATTCTTCAGCGTGATCGTGGACATCGAGCGGCCGCGCGTCGGCGGCGTGGCGATCAATTGCTCCCAAATCGTCTCGAGGCAGCTTTCCATGTCCGCAGAAGCGGGAGGCTGCGCGTCGGCCGGAGGGGCGCTCGAAGTTTTCGGCGCGCCGGAGGCCGATGGTGCGGCCGAACCGCCGCTAGCGCCCGGCGTAACTACCGGCGCGCCGGCGGGCACAAGTTTCTCCTCGGATCCCTTCGCCGGCAATTCCACCGGCGCGCCCAGTTGTGCCAGCGATTCGGCGGACTTCTTGTAGCTCGAATCTTGACCGGTCTTTCGCAGATAGCCAGTCTGTTCCACATGAATGCGTGGATGTTCGGTCGCTGGATCCAGTTCGCGCGGCTGCAACGGCGCGGCAGGCACAAGCGTCAATGAGGGCGTCTCCCCTGCCGCAGGCTCCCCCGCCGGTGCATGAAGTTTGGCCACACCGTCTTCCAGATCGGCGCGCAGCGCGAGCAGTTGCTCGAACGTGCGGCCCACAACCGATTCGGAATAATCCTTGTGATAAAGCGGCCGCCAGTTTTCTGCAAACTGGCGCAGATTGGAGGTTGGTTCCGCGGCCGAAAAACCGGCACGCCGGCAATCCACCGTGCGAACGCCCGCACGATCCAACTCGCCGAGCGCTTTCAGCACCGCTTCCTGATCCGCATGAAGCAGCCGGATGAACGCACGGCGCATAAGAAAATTGAATCGCGCCAGGGTCACAAGCGCCGCCGGATCGTAGAACAAATTCCCCGAAGATTCCTTCACCAGCCGCGCCTGATCGAGCTTCCCGCTCTCGAGCAAATCCCGCAGGCTGCGGCAATCCTTCACAAAGTCCAGCGTCGCTTCCAGTGTCGCGCACCAATCCGGAGTCCTCGCATCTGCAACTCCAACCACCGGTTGCAGAATGCGGATCACGTCCGCCAGAGATATTTCGTCGTGGTAAAAACTCTCCGGCGCGCACAACGCGAAATATTGCACCAGGAGAAAGTCGATCTTGTCGCGATCCGCGGTTGTTTTTTCGGCCTTCCTCAAATGCCGCTGGATGAATGCACGCAGTCCTTCTTCCTTTGCGTTAAGCGTCGCTGGAGGAAGCTGCCGGATCTGGTAAGCCTTGACCTGCGCATCCATTTCATCGAACCAGCGCAGATTTCGCTGGACCACTGCCGGCCCGATTTCTTCCGGCACGGCTTCGCCTTCGGAGTAAGGCGTCGCGGAAATCTCAAATTGCCGCGCCAGCGCCGCATAAATCGGATAAGCGCGGCGCGCCTCAGCCCACGCGGTGGTGAGATCGGCCGGCCCGGCGGGCGTCGCCGAATCCAATGGCAAAGTAGTTCGTGAGCTCATCGTCGCTTCAGGTCCTCAGACCGCGTTCCAGCGCAGAGATAGTCTCGTCCGAGTACACTAGTTTGCACGCGCGCGGCCAAAGCCCGGCAAGCTGCCGCAATTGCAAAGCATTGAAACATCACAGTTTGTGAGGGGAATCGGAAGCCTGCCGTCAACGCACCGTCTCACACTGAAACGAATCCGTCTCACCGCCCAGCCGCAATTCCAATTTGCAACTGGGTGGCGCCGGCGTCCCTGCCGGCATCTTACGATTGCATTTGTCGCCAAGAACTGCGGTTCTGCGCGGAAGAACTGTTGCGCGACATCGCGCCGCGTTTCGCCCAACCTAATGCGTAACCTGCTCGCGCTCCACCGTCTTCTCCGCCGCCTTCAAAGGAATCCCGTAAAGCTTCAATTTCCGGTACAAAGTCGCCCGGCTAATCCCCAATAATTTTCCAGCCAGCGCCTTATCTCCGCCGACCTGCTCAAACACGCGCAGAATCGTCATCCTCTCCATCTCCGAAAGCGCCGCCGTCGAGAGCGCATTCGTCTCCGCATTCGTCGCCGAAGCATCGTGGGTCGCCTGAATCGCCGGAGGAAGATCGGCCACATCCATCGTCGACTCAACGCCCAGCGCCACCGCCCGCGCGATGCAATTCTCCAGCTCGCGCACGTTCCCCGGCCAGTCATATTGCAGCAGGCACTTCATCACCGCGGGCGTCACTTGAATATTCTTCCCCGCCGCATAGCGCTCCAGAAACGCGTGCGTCAGCAAGGGAATATCCGACCGATGCTCGCGCAAGCTCGGCAAGTGCACGGTCACCACGTTCAATCGGAAGTACAAATCCTTGCGAAAAGTCCCGCCGCGGTAGGCCGAGTCCAAATCGCGATTCGTCGCCGCGATGATGCGCACGTCCACGGGGACTTTGTCGTTGCTTCCCACCGGCCGAACTTCCTTCTCCTGCAGCACGCGCAGCAGCTTCGCCTGCATCTCCAGCGGCAATTCGCCGATCTCATCCAGAAAAATCGTTCCGCCATTCGCCGATTGAAAAAGCCCGGCCTTCGTTTTCAGCGCACCAGTGAATGCGCCCTTCTCGTGCCCGAATAATTCGCTTTCCATCAAAGTCGGCACTAGCGATCCGCAATCCACGGCGACAAACGGCAATTCCGCGAACGGCCCGCGAAAATGAATCGCCCGCGCCACCAACTCTTTGCCCGTCCCGCTCTCGCCGGTGATCAATACCGGCGTGCGCGTATCCTTCAATTTCGAAATCATACGCAGCACTTCCTGAATCCGCGCCGAAGAGCCCACGATCCCATCAAGCTGCGTCTCCGCGTTCACGCGCTCGCGCAGAAAGCGGTTCTCCTGCACCAGTCGCACTTTCTCCGCCATGCGCTGCACCAATTGCCGCAACTTCTCTACGCGAAACGGTTTCTCGATGTAGTCGTACGCACCCAGCTTCATCGCATCCACGGCCGATTCGATCGAGCCGTGCCCGGTCATGATCGAAACTTCCGCATTCGGCAAACGCGTCTTCAATTCGCGCAGCAAATCCACGCCCGAAGATCCCGGCAGCTTCAGATCCGTCACCACCAGGTCCGGCGCCGTAGCCTCCGCGCGCGCCAGCGCCGCCTCGGCGCTTTCGGCTTCGCTGCAGTCGAATCCCAGCGCCTTTCCGACGGTGATGCAGAGCCGGCGGATATTTTGCTCGTCGTCCACGATCAACAAACGAATCGTCTGGCTGTCGGTCATCGCTCCCTTTCCCTATCCCGCTGCATCAATTGCGCGCCTTCTCCGCTGTGGCCGCCATCGCCGCTTCGGCCGCCAGCGGCAATCGCACCACGAACGTGCTGCCCACCCCGTCCGCATTGTTGAAGCAAAAAATTTCGCCCAGATGCGCGCGCACAATTCCGTAGCAAATGCTCAAACCCAGCCCCGTCCCCTTGCCCACTTCCTTGGTCGTAAAAAATGGTTCGAAAATCCGGTCGACGTGCTCGATCCCCGGCCCGTTATCGCGAAAGCGAATCTCGATTTGCCCATTTGCGTGCGCCGTTTCAATCTCAATCCGTCCCGGCCGCCCGATTTCCTGCACGGCGTCATACGCGTTGTTGACGATATTCAAGAACACCTGTTGCAACTGGTGCTCATCGCCCACGATCGATGGAAGATGTGCGTCAAACTGCTCGACCACTTCCACCTCGCGCTTCGAGAAGTCGTAAGCGCGAAGCTTCAGCGTCTGCCGTAACACCGCATTGATCTGCACCGCCTCGCGCAACGCCGGCTTCTGCCGCGCAAAGCTAAGCAGATTCTGAATAATCAATTTCGTCCGCTGCGCCTCCTGCAAAATCACGCGCAAATCATCTTTAGCGCTTCCCGGCACTTCGGAATTCTCAAGCAGCAGATCAGTGAATCCGAGAATCGCCGCCAAAGGATTGTTCACCTCATGCGCCACGCCCGACACCAGCTGCCCTACCGCCGCCATCTTCTCCGTATGCATCAATTTCGCCTGCAGCACGGCCGCGTCGGTCACGTCCGTCATCACCACCACGATGCTGTTGATCCCGCCCTTGTCGTCGCGCATCGGGCTCAAGCTGATCGAAAATTGCCCGGTAGTTCCATCGCCGCGCAAAAACGGCAGCTCCATATTCGCCGCCTGCGCCCCGCGCAAAGTGCTTCGCAAAGCCTCCGCCAGCGCCTTCCGCCGCGACGCCGCAATGAATTCCGAAAGCGGATGCCCCAGCAAATCCGCTTCGCGATGCCCGATCTCAAAGCAGCGCCGGTTCGCGTAGCTGATCAATCCCGCGGTATCCAGAACCAAAATCATGCTCTGCGTATCATTCAAAATGTTCTTGTTGAAATCGCGCTCGCGCCGCAACTGCGCCTGAAACGATTTCTGCTCGGTAATATCCAGCATCAAACCGCGATACTGCGCCACGCGCCCCTTGGCATCGCGCACGATCAAAATATTCTGCAGCGTATGAATCCACGAGCCATCACGCCGCCGCAGCACTTCCTCGTGGTTCCGCAGCACGCCGCCTTCATCCGCAGCCTTCACGCAACGCCGCCGCAAATCCGGCGCCAGGCAGAGCTCGTCAAATAAATTCACCGCCAGCACTTCCTCGCGGCTCGCATATCCCAGCATCCGCACCAGCGCGTTGTTCACTTCGATGAATTGCCCATCCGGCGTGCAGAAAAAAAGCCCTTCCTGAATGTTGTCGAAGAGCTCGCGATAGCGCCGCTCCAATTCCCGCCGGTCCGTAATGTCTTTCAACACATGCACGGTGCGCAGATCGTCTTCCGGCAAACTCCGCAGCCGCGAAGTGGAAATCAAATAAGTCCGCTCGTGCGCCGTCTGCACATATTCTTCCGTCCCCGCCTGCATATCCCGGCAGAACGGGCAAGCCCGCCCGACTCTCGCGGACGCGAGCGATTCCAGCGTCTCCATGTGCCGCCCAATCAATTCGGCGGGCTTCAGCCGCAAATGCCCGGCCAGCGAACGATTCACGCGCAAAATCCGGTCGGTCGCGTCGTGCACCACGATGAAATCCGTAATCGCGTCGAAATCCTCAATCCACTGCTTCTTCGATCGCTCAATCCACGAAAATAGCCGCGCATTCTCCAGCGCCACTGAAGCATGACCCGCCAGCGCCTCCAGCAGATGCTGCTCCCCCAACGAAAACGCCCGTTCCCGCCCCGCGAGGCACAGCACACCCATCAAATCCCCTTCGCTACCGGTCAGCCGCGCCATCGCCAAATGATTCGCACCCAGCTCGGCAGCTAACGCCTTCCCCAAAATCTCCGCAGCGGTCCCAAATCGCGTAGCTTCGCCAGCCGCCCAACTCACTTCAGCCAGCCCCTGCGCCAGCCGTACCTGTTCTTCTCCGGCCAACCCAGCCGCGGCACCCTGCGCTGACACAATCTCCCATTCCTCCCCGCGCACCAAAGCCAGCGCCGCCGACTTCACCTCGAACATCCGCCCCGCGCACAAAGTCAGCCGCCGCACAAATTCCGTCGGCCCGATCGAAGGCTTAAGCTCCCGCGTCGCCGCGGAAAGCTGCGCCAAATCCGCATCGATGCCCGCGCGCGAGCGCGCCGGTACTCGGCGAGTTTTCTTAGCCGGACGCATGGAGGAAGGGGTCCTGCGCGTCTCTCCAGATTTCAAAAGTGATACATCGAAGTTACGTGCCCATCTCATTTTGAGTCAAGGAATCTACCCGCACGCGTGACGAATCGAACAATCGCTCCCACCGGCCCGCGTCGCAACCTGAGACCGTTCCTCTCCGCAGTGCCAATCCCTGAGACATATCGCCACTCCCAGCGCTCAGCGCCGCAAATCCCAGCCTCCCGCTAACTCCCCAAGCCAAAGCACTTTACAAGCTCTGCCAGCGGCTCCGAACCATCCCCTGCATTCATTCCCTCACTGGCACCACCCGTGCATTTTCTTCTGCCGGAGTTCTATGGAGGCACGGGTGTGAGGTACGCGTTTTCGATCTCGAGGATTCGCGCAATCGGCCGCCTGATCGCGCTCGCGGCGATCCTCGCCCTGACCGCTCCGCTTCACGCGCAAGACTCGAGCGCCAGCGACGCCGCCAAGCGCAAAGTGAAGACGCGCGTTGCCGCCGAGTACCCGGCGCTCGCTCGTCAGATGGGCGTCACCGGAAAAGTCAAAGTGGAAGTCACCATCACGCCGGAAGGCAAAGTCAGCAACGCGAAAATTGTGGGCGGAAGTCCCGTGCTCGTCGGCGCCGCTGTCGATGCCGTCAAGAAATGGAAATTCGAGCCGGGCCCGAAAGACACCACGGAAATCATCGAGTTCGAGTTCAAGGATCCGAACGGTTAGCTGGGGGACTTGCAGCCGCGCGCACCGCGCCGGCGCAAGTGGAGGGAATTCGAAATGACAATCGGCAAGAAATTATATTCCGGCTTCGGGGCCATCGTGGCCATCATGGTCGCGCTCTTCGTCGTGAGCGTGCTGACCATCGCGCGCGAGCACTCTGCCCGCTCCGTCGCCTCCGCCACTTTGAACGACATGCAGACCCTCGAGAGCATCCGCTTTCAGGTCATGCTCGAAGAGCTCGTCCTGCGCAATTTCCTGCTCAGCGGCGACGTTCGCGATGAAGGCGAGCTGGCCTCCGTCCACACCAACGTCAACACCGAGCTCCGCGACGCCGAATCTCACGCCATCGACCCGGCTCTTCGCAGCACTCTCCTTCGCGTTGAAGATGCCGAGCACGGCTGGATGGACGATTTCGCCAAGCCCATGATTGCCAAGCGCCACCAAGTCGACGGCGGCGACGCAACTGTCTCCGATCTCCAGATTTTCTATCTCCAGCAGAATCCCGGTTCGTGGATGAATAAAACCTCATCCCTGCTCGATGAAGCCAACCGCACCATTAGCACGGCTCTCGAGCGATCCAATGCTTCGGCCGCGAGCGCCACCTCCTGGAGCACGGTACTCAGCATTATGGGAATTCTCATCACCATCATGCTGGCTCTCGGCATCGCGTATTACACCTCGCGCTCCATCACTCTGCCGCTGAATCACTTGATCAGCGTGGCCCGCGAGATCGGCGATACCGGGGACATCGACCAGACCATCGACATTCATCGCGACGACGAAGTCGGCGTCCTGGCGGACAATTTCAACAAGATGATCGGCCACATCAAGAGCATGGCCGCCGTTTCCGCTTCCATCGCCGAAGGCCAGCTCACCGTTTCCGTTTCGCCGCGTTCCGGCCGCGACACTATGGCCAACGCTTTCTCGGAGATGATTCAGGGGCTTCACGATCTCGTCCGCCAGGTTCGCGACAGCGCCGCGCAAGTCGCCGACGGCTCCAATCAAATGGCCGGCGCTTCCGAAGAATCGGCAAAGGTCAGTTTGCAGGCCGCCTCCGCCATCGATGAAGTCACCACCACGATGCACGAAATGAGTGTCAATGTTCAGAGCGTCGTGAAGAACACGCAGATGCAGGC
>DAITPO010000050.1:0-14875 GCA_036833535.1 Candidatus Acidiferrales bacterium
GGAGAATCCAGCTAGATTACGAGCCAGTAGACATAAGCCTGATTCCCCCACGCGAGCGAAAGTACACCGCCGCCAAGTAATGGGGAACGCGATTGGTTATTGTTGGAGAGGCTGCAATAAGCAAGACGCTGTCATCCCGAACGAAGTGAGGGATCTGCGGTTGAATTTGCTTTGGTAGGAGCGCCGCTTGCCGCTCCCGCTTTTTGATTTCGGCTTTTTGCTCTTGTTTTCGCGGTCGCCTTTTCTTTCGTAGGGGCGGGCCTAGCCGTCAAGTCCCGCCCGTTTTTCGGACCAAGGTTTTGCATTTGCCGTTTCTATCGTGCGGGCGCCGGCATTTCGGTGGGAGCCCCGCATTAGTGCGGTGCCGTTGCATTTCGGAGGGAGCCCCCGCATTTATGCGGGGGAGGAGCGCTTCAGCGCTCCGAAAACAGCGGCCGTTTAGAAATGCGCTTTAGCGCTGGGCCGTTGTAGACGCCGGCTTTCACCACCGGCCCAGTTTGGCTTCACGGTTTTGGCTGTTGCCTTTTCTTTCGTAGGGGCGGGGCTTGCTCCGCCCGGCCTTTCGGCCCTGCTTCAAGAATCGAGGCTAAATGCCCGACAAAACATTCACGGTTCGCGTAAAACGCCAGCAACAAAAAGACGAATCCCCCCGCTGGGAAGAATTCGAACTACGCTATCGCCCGCACCTAAACATAATCACCTGCCTCCTAGACATAGCCGAACACCCAATAACCAAAGACGGCCGCGAAGTCACCCCCGTAAGCTACGAAGCCAATTGCCTCGAAGAAGTCTGCGGCGCCTGCGCCATGCGAATCAACGGCCAACCCCGCCAAGCCTGCTCCGCTCTGGTGGACAATCTCGAAAAGCCCATCCGCCTAGAGCCGCTCGAAAAATTCCCGCTAGTCCGCGATCTAGTCGTAGATCGCTCCGTAATGTTCGAAAGCCTGAAGCGCACCCACTGCTGGATCCCCATCGACGGCACCTACCCGCTAGGCGAAGGCCCGCGCATGTCCCCCTCCGTCCAGGAAGAAGGCTACCCTCTCTCTCGCTGCATCTCCTGCGGCAATTGCCTGGAAATCTGCCCCAAAGTAAACGAGCACTCCAATTTCATAGGCGCCGCAATAATCAGCCAGGTCCGCCTATTCAACATGCACCCCACAGGCGCCATGAACGCCCACGAGCGCCTAGAAGCCCTAATGGGCCCAGGCGGCATAGAAGACTGCGACAACGCCCAAAATTGCGTAAAGGTTTGTCCGAAAAATATTCCGCTGACGGAGTCCATAGCCGCCGTAAACGGTCAAGTAATCCGTCACGCAATAAAAAGCTGGTTCACAGGCCGCCCGTAGAGGCCGGTCCGCCTAGGCGGAGGCCCGGTGTGGTCTTGGGTTTTCTGTTCTTGCTGTTGCCTTTTCTTTCGTAGGGGCGGGGCTTGCTCCGCCCGCCATGCGGCGCAGGCAACGTGTAACGATGCGCAGCAATCGCGCCCAACGCAATTACTTGGCAACACCCATAAATTGATCTCGCATCCCAAAGCCGCACCGGAGCGATACTAAATGCGCCCACTAATCCTGGGAATCATCACCTTGCTGATGGGTTCAATCATCGTCATCTCCGCCGCCACCGACGAAATCTCCCCACGCGCCAAAAAACTCCACTCCTCGGCACTCATCATCGACACCCACGACGACACCACCCAACGCCTCCTAACCCCAGGCTTCGACATCGGCATCCGCCACACCGACGGCAGCATCGACATCCCAAGAATGCGCGAGGGCAATCTCGGCGCCATCTTCTTCTCCATCTGGATGTCCGGCACGGTGACCGGCCCCGAAGCCGTCAAGCGTTCGCTCGATCAAATCGACACCGTCCGTGAAATGGTCCGCACGCATTCGAAAGATCTCGCCCTCTGCACCACCGCCGCCGAAGTCCGCCGCGCCCACGCCGAAGGCAAAATCGCCGTCCTCATGGGCGTAGAAGGCGGCCACATGATCGCCAGCGACTTGAGCGTCCTGCGCAGTTACGCCGCCCTCGGCGTGCGTTACATGACTCTCACCCACTACCTCAACGACGAATGGGCCGATTCCTCCACCGACAAGCCCGCCCACAACGGCCTAACCGATTTCGGCAAAGACGTAGTCCGCGAAATGAATCGCCAGGGCATGATGGTGGACATCTCCCACGTAGCCGACAAAACCTTCTACGACGCTCTGGCCATCAGCCAGGCCCCGATGATCGCCTCGCATTCCTCCTGCCGCGCCCTTTGCGATCATCCGCGCAACATGACCGACGAGATGATCAAAGCCCTGGCCTCCAAAGGCGGCGTGATCCAGATCAATTACCACATCGGCTTCCTAAGCCAGGAATACCGCGACGCCACGAAGGCCAATCCTGAACTAGACAAACAAATGCAAGCCGAAATCGACAAGCGCTGCGGCAAAGATGAAGATTGCCAGCTCCGCGAAGGCGATAACCTGGTCCGCGAAGCCGTAAACGCCGGAAAGCTCCCCCGCGTTGGCTGGGAGAAAATCATCGATCACATCGATCATGCCGTTAAACTAGTAGGCGCCGATCACGTAGGCCTGGGCAGCGATTTCGACGGCGCCAACATGCCCTTCGGAATGGAATCCGCCGCCGATCTCCCGAAAATCACCGACGCCCTGCTAAAAAAAGGCTATTCTGAGGCAGACATTCGCAAGATTCTCGGCGAGAATACCCTACGCGTAATGGAACAGGTAGAATCCACCGCGAAATCTCTCGCGCAATCGAAATGATCGAACGATTTCGCTCAAAAAAGGAGACACACGCCGTGAAACTCTCGCATCACCGCAATGGGCTGCTCGTCGCCGCTCTGAGTCTCGTATTCTTCGCCTCCAATGCCGCAGGCCAAACCGCACCAGCCGGCCAAGCCCCCGCGAAAAAAGCCGCCCCAGCCGCCACGAAAACGGCCCACGCGAGCTTCGACCCGGCACTGCTGCATCCATCCACTCTGAAAGCCCAGGCCCCGGAAACATTCCAAGTGAAATTCGAGACCACCGCTGGCGACTTCACGGTAAACGTCACCCGCGCCTGGTCGCCGCTCGGCGCCGACCGCTTCTACAATCTCTGCAAGCATCACTTCTTCAACGGCGCTCCATTTTTCCGCGTTCATCCCGGCTTTATGGTGCAGTTTGGCATCAGCTCGCAACCCGCTGTTTCCAAGGCCTGGGACAGCGCCGTCATCAAGGACGATGCGCATAAAGAATCCAATCGCACCGGCACAATCACCTTCGCCACGGCCGGGCCCAATACGCGCACCACGCAGCTCTTCATAAACTACGCCGACAACACTTTCCTCGATTCGCAGGGATTTACTCCCTTCGGTGCGGTCAGCGAAGGAATGGACGTGGTCACGAAAATCTACTCAGGGTATGGCGAGATGCCGGCGATGGGCGGGCAGGGTCCCGCTCCGGAAAAGATCGAGAGCGAAGGCACTCCCTATCTGGAGAAGAATTTCCCAAAGATCGATAGCATTAAGACCACCACAATCATCGGCGAGCCAGCCGCGGCGCCAGTTCACAAAGCTCCAGCCGCCAAGCCAGCTCCGAAACCAGCACCCAAGCCGCAATCGTAATTCGTAGCGCCGGCTCGTCCTGAGAAACGAAGGACTGCCAGCCGGCGTTTTTGTGCGGCGTCATCACCGCGCGATATTCGCCGGCAAACTGTCGGCCAAAGGACAATACATGAGCTTCGATCAAGCACTGCTTCATCCGGCGAATCTGAAGGATCAAGCCCCGGAAACATTCCAAGTGAAGTTCGAGACCACCGCCGGTGATTTCACCATCAAGATCACCCGCGCCTGGGCTCCGTTAGGCGCCGATCGCTTCTACAATCTCTGCAAGCACAACTACTTCGACAGCGCGTCTTTCTTCCGCGTCGTTCCCGGCTTCATCGTGCAATTCGGCATCGGCGCGTATCCCGCGGTAAATTCCGTATGGCAGAGCGCCAACATCAAAGACGATCCCGTCAAGGAATCGAATCGCCCGGGCACTCTCACCTTTGCCACCGCCGGTCCCAACACGCGCACCACCCAGCTCTTCATCAATTTCGCCAACAATGCGGGCCTCGATCGCCAAGGTTTCGCCCCGTTCGGCGCAGTGACCGAAGGAATGGACGTAGTGAAAAAGATCTACGCAGGCTACGGCGAGCAGCCGCAGCAGCACCTGATCACCGCGCAAGGGAAGGCCTATCTGGACAAGAATTTCCCGAAGATGGATTCGATCAAGACCACGACAATCACAGAGTAGCGGGGAACCAGCGCCTAAATCGGCGCATGCTTCGGAAAGCGCGCAGCCTTCTCCAACTGCGTCAAATTGATTCCTGTGGCCAGCAGCTTTCGCGCCACATCCGAAGTAGTATTTTTCACCATGCACAGCAGCACGCAATCGCTCGACACGATCGGAATCGTGCGCGTCCCCACGCGATCCGAATACGGCGCGATCTTGTCCGCCGCTCGCAGCGCCAGCTTCAACTGCTCCGAAAGCTCAAAATCCTTGCCGAAGAAAAGCCCCACATCTTTTCCCGCGCGGCGCATCGGCGGAATCGGCACGCCGAACCATTTCTTCCGCGGCTGGTCGTCGCGCGTCTCGCTGTAGGTTTTAATCCAGTAATTCCAGCGCGACGGGCTGAACTCGCACATCTTCCGCAGCGTCTTCTCGATGGCGCTGGTGTCCGACCAATAGCGCCTCAGATGGTCCCAATTGTCGATGTACATCGCTCCCAGCAGATCGGCGACCTCAATAGTCTCCGACGCGCGGCTATGCGCCAGCATCACCGCCAGCTCGAACGCGCGCAGCAAATCGCGCGTCAACCGCCGCGGCGTCTCCACTTCGGGCGCGGCCTCTCCGTTGTCAGCTGAATTTCTGCGAAACCCCATGCGATCGACGCAACTCACTCCGTCGAAACAGCTTAGCGGAAATAATCAGCAGTTGTTACCGCAGAGTACAGCCTGATGCCCTGAATGTAATGCGACTTAAGGACAGGTTTCGCCAGGTCGTTTCTTCTCGCGAATCAAAGCCCTAAAACGCTCACCAATTCGCGCACCGAAGCCGCCGATTTGTCCAATGCCGCTTTCTCTTCGGGCAGGAGCTTGATCTCGATAATCTGCTCGATCCCGCGCGCGCCGAGCTTTGCCGGCACGCCGACAAAAAGCCCCTTGATCCCATACTCGCCGTCGAGATACGCCGCGCATGGCAGGATTTTTTTCTTATCCAGCAAAATGGCCTTCACCATCTCCACCACCGCCGCCGAAGGCGCGTAATACGCCGAGCCGGTCTTCAGCAAATTCACAATTTCCGCCCCGCCCTTGCGCGTGCGCGTAACGATCGCGTCGATTTTTTCCTTCGGCAGCAGATCCGGCAGCGGAATCCCCGCCACGGTCGAATAACGCGGCAAGGGCACCATATCGTCGCCGTGCCCGCCGAGCACGAACGAATGTACGTTCTCCACCGACACGCCCAATTCCATCGCCACGAAAGTGCTCATTCGCGCCGAATCCAGAACCCCGGCCATGCCAATCACGCGATTTTTCGAAAATCCGCTGATCTTGTAAGCCGCCTGCGCCATGGCATCGAGCGGATTCGTCACCAAAATCAGAATCGCGTTCGGCGAAAACTTCACGATGCTCTCGATCACCGCCTTCACCACGTCGTAATTCGCCTTCAACAAATCATCGCGGCTCATCCCCGGCTTGCGCGGAAATCCCGCGGTCACGATAACGATGTCGCTGTTCGCCGTCTCGCGATAGTCATTCGTAGCGGTCGAGATCCCCACTGCGTGTGCGTCGCTTCCCTGAATCGGCGCCGATTCCAGCATGTCCAGCGCCTTGCCGGTAGGCACGCCCTCCAAAATGTCGGTCAGCACAACATCAGCCAACCCGCCATCAAGAATCCGCTGCGCCGTAGTAGAGCCAACAAATCCGCCGCCAACCACAGTAACTTTCTTCCTCATGCGATAAATCCTCCTAGGATCTCAATCCGCCGCGGTTGCCGCCGCCATATTCTCAATAATTGCCGATGCGAATTCCGACGTCTTCACCTTTGTCGCGCCGGGCATCAGCCGCTCCAGATCATACGTCACGCGCTTCTGCAGAATCGTCTTCCCAATTCCTTCCTCGATCAATCGCGCCGCTTCGCCCCAGCCAATAAAATCAAACATCATCGCGCCGGAAAGCATCACCGAACTCGGATTGATAACATCCTTATCGGCATACTTCGGCGCGGTTCCATGCGTCGCTTCGAAAACGCCATAGCCGTCGCCGATATTCGCCCCCGGCGCCATCCCCAATCCGCCTACCTGCGCCGCGCAAGCATCCGAAAGGTAATCGCCGTTCAAATTCGGCGTAGCAAACACCTGATACTCATTCGCGCGCAGCAGCACCTGCTGAAACACCGAATCGGCGATGCGATCGTTCACCAAAATCTTGGTTTTCCATTTCCCGCCGCCGTGCGTCGCATAAATCGCATCGAGCGTGTGTTTCACCTCGTTGCAAATCGCGGCGCGAACATCCTCGGTCATCTGCTCGAGCCCGGGCTCGATCATTGCGGCATTCTTCTCCACCGAAAGATTCGCGTCGCGGTCCTTGTTATCCAGAATCCAGCTTTCCCGCTCGGTCACAATCGCCGCGCGAAATTCCGCCACGGCCACCTCGTACCCCCAATCGCGAAACGCCCCTTCGGTATATTTCTGAATGTTGCCCTTGTGCACCAGCGTCACGGTTCGCCTCTTGAATTCCACCGCATGAGCGATGGCCCGCCGCACCAGCCGCTTCGTCGCCATGGGCGACATCGGCTTGATACCCACGCCCGAATCCTCGCGGATGCGTTTCTTGTCGTTCTTGAGCATCACGTTATTCAGAAAATCGATCAATATTTTCGTGGCCGGCATCCCCGATCTCCACTCGATCCCGGCGTAAACGTCTTCGGTATTTTCGCGGAAGATCACCACGTTCATGCGCTCGGGATTCTTCACCGGCGAAGGCACGCCCGCAAAATAACGCACCGGCCGCACGCACGCATACAGTTCCAGAATCTGCCGCAAAGCCACATTCAAGGAACGAATCCCGCCGCCCACCGGCGTAGTCAAAGGCCCCTTGATAGCCACGCGGCAATCGCGAATCGCATCCACAGTATCGGCCGGCAACCAATCCTGAAACTGATTGAAGGCCTTCTCGCCGGCAAACACCTCCAGCCAAGCCACCCGCCGCTTCGCCCCATAAGCTCGCTGCACCGCGGCATCAAACACCCGCCGCGACGCCTTCCAAATATCCCGCCCGGTCCCGTCGCCCTCGATAAAGGGAATGATCGGCGTATCCGGCACCGAGAATTTTCCGCCCGAATATCCAATGACCTTCCCGTCAGGCGGCACCGCAACTCCGTTGTAACTAGCTTTCATAATGGCTGGACTCCCCGAGACCCCGGGCGCGCCGGATCAGAGATGCAAGGCGGCAGGGCGATTAACTCGCGACTGCGCGGTACGCGCGCGAGGCGCGAATTGAAAACGATACCACAACCGCGACGCTCGCGGGCGTCTGTGGGGCACCTTGTTGGTCACTTCGGACAAGTAATCGGCATAGGATCGGAATGCAGCGTTCTAATTTCGATACGGGAGACGTTGGCGCAATCCTCCGGCGGAGTTGGTACACGGGGCCAGCGCTAAAGCGCATGGTTTGAGACGAGGTTCTTTCTCGGAGCGCGGAAGCGCTCGTTCCCCCGTCCGCCATAATTCTGGCGGACGGGGGCTTCTACCAATTTGCGGGCGCTGCCGCCTCCGCCGGGGACTATGGCGGGCCAGCCGCCCTACGCGAAGGATACGGAGGGCAGGACCACCGACATGCGGGGACCGCGGATGAGCCGGTGCGAAAATGGCCCTAGGCCTGGTCTGTCGCGGGGGCGATTTTGTCACGGCCTGAAATTAACTCCGGGGTTTGTTTTGTTGAAGTTACGGGAATTTGTGCGTGTGTTGGTGTATCGACCAGAATCTCTCGTTGCAGCACGTCTTGAGGCTCGCCTTCCGGGAGGGCGAAGTTAGCTGGCATGCGGGATACGATTACCCGCTGTACCGGTTCGGACCAACGGCCGTCTTCGCTGAGCCGGCTTTGGGCACGGATGGCGCGGATAATGCAATCACCGGAGACTGCGGTGGAAGGCGCGTGTTCGATCAGGTGATCGAGAGCCGAGCGGAGGTTTCGCCGGCGAAGTTCGTAGAGACCTGTAGCGTGCATGTGGCGATAGAGAGTCATGCGGTTCCGCACGCTGAATTGCTCGACGATGTAGCCGGGGCTGATCCAGTGGACAAACAGGTATTCGATTTCTTGGCGATCCTCTGATTTGCAGATGGCACATTGGTCCGCGTGACGTTTGATGTCGATGGGGGTCGAGGGGCCGACACGAGAGAGATTGGAACTGCGATTGGTGGTCATAGTGGTTCAGGAAATAGCACGGAGAATGGGCGATGGGTAGCGTACGGATTGCGGAGATTGGGGCGAAAGAAAATCGCACTGGGTAGAGGGACGCGAGGGTGACATTTTGTGTCGATTGCCGCTTGAAGACACAATCGAAGAGCGAAACATTGAACGCTGAGATCCTTCGTCCGCCTAGGCGGACTCAGGATGACAGCGTTTTGAGTTTCTCCGCGGCCTGTAAAGCCGTGCCGAACCGGGATTGCCGCGCGGCTACTTCGTCAGGAGTTTGAAGGCGTGGGTCCATTGATTCTTGGTGAAGCCGGGGATGCACCAGAGCATGCAGAGCGGCTCTAGGGCGCGGGCGGCGTTGATGCCGCCTACGTCGTAGGGCTCCCAGCCGAATTGGCGAATGACGTCGCTGACTTGCGATTTGGCGGCAGGGTCGTTGCCGCAGAGGAACATGGTCGGCGTGCCTTGCTCGAAATGCGGATTGATCATGCGGCCGGCGCCTACGCTGTTGAAGGCTTTCACCACGCGGGCCTGCGGCAACTGCGCTTGAATTTTCTCGCCGAGCGATTCATTCGGGCCGGTGAAGAATTGCAGGACGCCATTGACCGGCGGGGCATCGGCAATCGGATTGGTGGCGTCGAGTAGCGTTTTGCCGGAGAAATTATCGGGGCCGGAAAGTTTAATGGCGCTATCGACGATCGTGCCTTTGACCGCAAGAACGATCAGTTCGCCGAACTTTGCGGCCTCGGCGAAAGTTCCGGCGGTCGCGCCGTTCGTGGCAGCGAGCCATTTCTTTATTTCGCCGGAGTCCGGCGAACGCGTGCCGAGTTTCACCTGGTGGCCGTGCTTGAGGAAGCCCGCGCCCAACGTTTGCCCGACGGTGCCGGAACCGAGAATGCCGATTTTCATGTGCGCTCCTTATGCGGATGGAGAATGAGACATTGTTCGGATGCTGGATGCGGAGAGAAAGTCGCAGGAACGAAGCCGTAGGGGAGGGTCTTCAACTTTCCCGCCATTCGGCCGGCTCGAGGTAGCGCCGGCGTCCCCGCCGGCATCTTACGACGACAAGCGTCGGCAAGGACCGCGAGTGTGCGCGGCGCGCTGCGTCAAAAAGACATCTTGGGTTGTGGCGCATGCTCCGCGCGTGAGGGGAGCATGTGGCGGGATTTGCGCTCGCCGGATGCCGGCGGGGACGCCGGCGCTACTGTGGCCTATTTAAAATTTCGCGGCACGCCATGAAGATTTTCGATTGGACGCACTTTGCTGCGACGCTATAATTGTGCATGCTGAACCGCTGGTGCTATCCTCAAGGCTGCTCGATTTGATCCGGCCCGGTTCATCCCAACTCATTGAGAGGCAAGGAGATTAATGTCAAACGAACTGCGAAATTTTTTGGCACTTTCCTATGACGAGCTGGAGGAGCTGAACCTCAAAGCCAAAGAGCAGCGCCGCAAGCGCGTCGCCGCGCACAAAGTGCAGGAAGAGCGCATCAAGTATCTCACCGACGAGAAGCGCCTCAAGGCTGTGACCGTGCTCTTCAGTGATCTCGAAGGCCGCTTGCACATGCTCGATTACGATAAGAAATTCCTGATCAACAGTTGGGACAACCTGACTTTCGACGGCTCTTCGATTCGCGGATTTACCGCCCAGCGCGAAAGCGATCTGCGGCTGGCCATGGATTGGACTTCGTTCTACTGGGCGCCGGCTGACGTTTTCGGCTCGGGCAAGGTGCTGGTATTCGGCGAAGTGATCGACAAGGACGGCTCGCCCTATAGCGCCGACATTCGCGGCGTGCTGAAAGGATTTGCCGAAAAACTCTACAAGGACGAAGGCTACACGCTGAACGCCGCGAACGAGATTGAGGGATTTTTGTTCAATGGGCCGGATGCCGAGCGGCGTTATCACGAGACCGGAAAATTCGATTACGTGAATACCGGCGGCTACTACCATTCGCTGCCCGGCGATCCGCTGCGCACTTTCATTGATACGACTGCGGAAGTGCAGCGGGCCATGGGATTCCAGAACGAGAAGGACCATCCGGAAGTTGCCCCGTCGCAATTCGAAATCAATTATGGCTACGGCGAAGTGGTCGCCGCGGCGGATCGCATTCAGCTTTACAAGCTGATCTGCCGGCAAGTGGCCAACAACATGGGATTCACTGCGTGCTTTTTGCCGAAGCCTGTCGTAGGCGTGAACGGCAACGGCATGCATACCAACGTCTCGGTCAGCGGGGACGGCAAGAATCTTTTCTGGGATCCCAAGGGCGAAGAGAAGCTCAGCAAGAAGGGTTGGGCTTTTATCGATCGCATTCTTACTCATGCGAACGATATTTGCTTGCTGCTGAACGCCAGCGTGAATGCTTACCGGCGGCTTGATCCGCACTTCGAGGCGCCCAATCAGATCAAGGCTTCGCCGGTGGATCGCGGCTCGATGATTCGCGTGCCCATCGGGAACGAACGCAGCATGCGCGTGGAAGTTCGCTCGGTCGCGCCGGATGCGAATCCTTACATGGTGATGTATTCGATCTTCAAGACGGGACTCGATGGCGATACGGCGAAGATCAAGAATTTGCGGCAGGCCTCGCGCTATTTGCCGGACAACATTTATGACGCCATTGCAAATTTCAAATCGGCGGCGTGGACTACCAAACTTCTAGGCGAAGACGTGAAGGGGCGTTACGCGGAATTAAAACAGTCTTCGGCGGATCGCTGCCCGCGGCAATTGGGGACATTCGTGAAGGCGCCTGAGGTGCAGTATCACCACGAGGTTTACAATCAGTTCTTGTGGAATTTGTTTTAGGAGCTCCGCGTCGCGACGCGAGTTGTTGCGGCGGATAAAACGAAGATGCCGGCTCCGCATGCGGGGCCGGCGCTACATAGGGCTCAGACGCCCCGGATTTTCTCCGGGGCGTTTTTATTTACTGCGCGCTGCGGGCGCGATCGCCTACCTGGACTGCGCCCGTGCCGGAAAATGTTGCGGTGGAAAAATTGTCGGCTACTTGCGTGACCGTGGCGATGCCGAGGTGATCGGCTACCGAAGTGAGGACTTTGCCGGTGGCGGGATCGGTGATGGCGCGAACATCGCGGCTGATTTCGAGTTTGTCGCCGAGTTTTACGCCGCCGGTTTTGCCGACATTGATGATGAGCGTGCTGCCGGAGACGTCGGCGACAAGCCCGTCAACCACGATTTTAAGGATAGGGATTTGTGCGGCGACGGACTCGAGCTGCGCGGCCATATCGTTGACGGCATTGCGCGTGGCTTCGCCGAGAAGCGAATTGGTGAAATCCGAGCCGACCATGTCGAAGCCGGCCATTCCGCGTCCGGCGAAGTGCGTGATGTCGCCGGCCTTGGCCGATTCGCCCGTGCCGGTGAAGGCGGTGATGATTTCGCCGGTGCTGACGTTGACGACGCGCGAGGAGATGCCCACGACGGCTTTGGATTTGACGGTCTTCACGCCGCCGCGGCCGAACATGGCTCCGCCGCCGCCGCTGGTGGTGTGCTTGTCGTCGGGGCCGAAGCGCGTGACGGTGCCGAGGATGATGGCATCGACGCCCAGCAAGCGGCCGATTTTCGCGGCGGTGGTGGCGTCGGCGCGGTTGCTATTATCAAAATTCTGTTCGGTGAGGATTTTGTCGAGCTCGGCGCGCTCGATCACCGTGTACTTGCCATCCTGGACGAGTTTGACGATGAGCATGGCGGAGATGCCGCGGCCGACGTCTTGATCGGCGCTGCCGCCGAAGATGGCGGCGTAGGGATTAGCACCGGCGCCCGGAGTGCCATTGTCGAAATTGAGGATAGCGATGCGCTTTTTGGCCGGTGGATCTTGGGCG
This sequence comes from Candidatus Acidiferrales bacterium, assembly GCA_036833535.1. Lineage (GTDB taxonomy): Bacteria > Acidobacteriota > Terriglobia > Acidiferrales > UBA7541 > Palsa-147. The sequence goes on from DAITPO010000050.1 coordinate 12,277, forward strand.
GCGGCGGAAGAGCAGACGAGCGCGATGAACGCGCAGAACAGCATCGTTGTCGCAGCCGAGCGAGCGATTCGCAATTGTCGAAAAGATTTCATGTGGGCGCGAGCGTTGCGCTCGAGAGTGCTGCGTATCTTAGATTAGGCGGAGATGTGGCTGCAAGAGTTGATGGATTTCGATTGAGATCGGATGCCGGCCCCGCGTGCGGGGCCGGCGCTACAAAATGCGGAGACGCCCCGGTTTGTCGCCGGGGCGTCTATTGGTTTCAGGCGTGACGTGGCGAAGCTATTTGCTGGCCATTGTCGGAATGCGCCAGAGGGCATCCATGTGGCCTGCGGGATTTACGTTGGCTTCGAAGCCGGCGAAACCTGCGGGATCGGCCTTGCCCATGCTGTCAACCATGTCGCTGTATTTGTCGAGCCCTTCGGGGCCGTTGCAGAAGATCACGATGAGAAATGTATTCACGTCCATCGTGTGGATGTATTCGTGCTGGAGAGTGTAGCCGTCAAGCGAGCCGTCGGCGACCAGGCCATCGAGAGCTTTGCCGAGCGTGGCGCGGGTCACTTCGTTGGCTTGCGCGCCGCTTTCCCTGTATTTGAAAACGCCGACGCGCAGGTAGCCATTCGTAAATGTGCCGGAGTGAACGTTATAGTCGCGGCTTTCGTAAATGTCGTCCCAGTGTTTGGAATTGGCGTAGACGGGCGAATCGACCATGCCTTTGAAGGATTCCTCCGCGTGCATCAGATTGGCGAGGGAAGTGGCAGTGAACCAACTGCCGTGCGTCGGTTCGCCTTCCTGGTGGGCGGAGCGAACGAAGGAGCCGTAACCGACGATCGCGCCACTATCCATGAGCTTCTTGTAATTGCCTTCGGAGGCGGCTTCGGCCTTGTCGTATTCGCCCCATTGCGCGCGGGGGACGGCCCAGAGCGAAACGTAAGTGTACTGCCGCGGCTTCTCCATCGAGCTGGATTGCGCGGAGACGGTGGAAGTGGGCGTCGCGACGAGCGTGGCCAGAGTCACCGCGAGCAGAACAGCGAGACAGCGTCTATGCATTCAGATTCTCCTTGAGACAGAGTTGCGCCGGATTCGGCCGGCGTTGAAATTTTAGATTTGCCCAAACAGAAGGGGAAAACCGTGCGCAACGCTACGCCGCGGGGCGGGCGAAGTCAAGACGAGCTGCAACGACGGAAGTGAGCCAGCGGCGTTCAACTGTGCTTAGTATGCAGAAAGTCAAAAACGCCGGCTGGCAGCCGGCGCTACGGAATTCAGTCGTAGTATTCGGCGCCTAGGTGCGTTATTAGGTCTTCGCCCATCATCCAACGCAGAGTATTTTTTAGCTTCATTAGTTGGATGAAGAGGTCGTGTTCGGGATAGAGCTCTGGGGCGCACATTGGGCTTTTGAAATAGAAGCTTAGCCATTCCTGGATGCCGCGCAGGCCGGCGCGTTGGGCTAGATCGAGAAATAAAACCAAATCCAGGACGATCGGGGCGGCTAGGATTGAATCGCGGCAGAGAAAATCTACTTTGATCTGCATCGGGTAGCCCAGCCAGCCGAAGATGTCGATGTTGTCCCAGCCTTCTTTGTTGTCGCCGCGCGGTGGGTAGTAATTGATGCGGACCTTGTGGTGAATTTTGCCGTAAAGCTCGGGATAGAGTTGCGGTTGGAGAATATATTCGAGGACGCTTAGCTTCGATTCTTCCTTCGTTTTGAATGAGCCGGGATCGTCGAGAACTTCGCCGTCGCGATTGCCTAAGATATTCGTCGAGAACCAGCCGTTGAGACCGATCATGCGGGCTTTGAAGCCTGGGGCTAGGATCGTCTTCATCAGAGTCTGGCCGGTTTTGAAATCTTTGCCGCAGACGGGGATGCTGCGATCGCGGGCGAGTTCATGCATCGCGGGAATATCTACGGTGAGATTGGGAGCGCCGTTGGCGAAGGGGACGCCTTCCTGCATCGCGGCCCAGGCATAGAGCATGGAGGGCGCGATGGCGTCGTGGCTTTCTTTCATGGCGCGCTCGAAATCTTTGAGCGTCTTGTGGACAGCGTGTTGCTCGAGATAAACCTCGGTTGAGCCGCACCAGACCATTACGAGGCGGCTGGCGCCGGATTTCTTCTTGAAGGTGCGGATGTCGTCGCGGATTTGCTCGGCGAGATCGAATTTGTTTTTGCCCTTCTTGATGTGCGTCCCGGCGAGGTTCTTGACGTATTCACGATCGAAGGCGGCCTTCATGGGGCGAATGCCCTTGAGGAACTTCTCGACTTTGGCGAGATGCTGTTGTTCGAGGACGCCGCATTTGTGCGCGGCTTGATAGGCATCGTCGGGGAAAACATCCCAGCCGCCGAAAACCAAGTCGCTCGTTTGCGCGAGCGGAACGAATTCGTTGATGTGCGGGGCGCGATTTTCGGTGCGCTTGCCGAGGCGGACGGTGCCCATCTGAGTGAGCGAGCCGACCGGAGGAGCGAGGCCGCGGCGAACCAGCTCGACGCCGGCCATAAAGGTTGTGCTTACCGCGCCCATTCCTGGCGTGAGGACGCCCAACTTGCCTTTCGGCGGCGCGATGCTGACGGGCCTGCGCATTCATTTCCCCCTGTTAGAGATTGTGG
>DAITPO010000050.1:14975-24121 GCA_036833535.1 Candidatus Acidiferrales bacterium
GGCGGCGCGATGCTGACGGGCCTGCGCATTCATTTCCCCCTGTTAGAGATTGTGGATCGCGTCGGCGCCAAAGGTGCGGCGCGAAGTATGCGAGACGAAATATGATGCGCGAAGGCGTTTCGATTTGCAAATCGAAAGGGAATTGCGCGGAAGGATTGGTGATATTGTTCCGGGATTGCGGGCGAGTGTTCCAGACAACCCAGAAAAATGACGCGGGGGAGTAGAGCGACGTGACGTGGGGCGAACTTGCGAGCGTGTTTGGGCCGTTGGCGGCGGTGCCGATTGCGCTTATTGGGTTGACGCTGTGGATGCGGCGATACGTGTTGCGTTCTGCCGCGGCTGATCCTGACGCGGCGTGGTTCAGCTATGCGCGGTTTATGAAGATCAGCGCGCAGGCGGGTTGGCTTGCCTGGCTGGGATTGTTGTCGCTGCCTGCTGTGGGGAGATGGGTTGCATTTGTTGGCGGGGATCCGGGGACGCGAGGGTTGTTTGGTGCGCAAGCGTTGATTTGGGCGGCGATTGGGCTGGTGCCGATGGCGCTGACGACGATCGCGTGCCGCGTGCTTTCGTATCCGGTGTTTGCGCAGGTGCATGGATCGCAATGGACGCGTGGGGAGATTTTTCGGCAGGCGTTCTGGATGCAAGCGACGTTTGTGGTGCCGATCCTGTGCTTCGTTGGAGGGGTTACGAAGACTGGGGAGGAAAACTGGCGCGGGGTCGTGTTCTTCATGCTGCTGGGATTTGCCATCTTGATCTTCGGGATTCGGCGGATTGCGGCGGCGTCGGGACGGACATCGGAATCGCTGAGCACTGGGGAATTGCGCAACCGGGTGTTCGCGCTGGCGGCGAACTCGGGGGTGCGGCTGAAGAGCTTGTATGTGATTTCGTCGTCGAAAAGCCGGATGGCGAATGCATTTGCTGCGCAGGGAAATACGGTGATGCTCACGGACTACCTGCTGACGCATCTGACGCGGAGGGAAGTGGATGCGGTGGTGGCGCACGAAATGACGCATTTGAAAAAGCAGCACGTCGCGCTGCGGGTGATTGTTTTTGTGGCGGTGGCGTTTACTTCGGTGGCGATCCTGCAGAACTGGATGCGCGCGGGACTGATTCCATCGCTGGTGGCGATCCTGCTGCTGATTTATTACCTAACGGCACGGGCCAATGAACGAACGGCGGATGCCGGGGCGATCAGGCTGGTGGGCGATCCCGAGGCCATGATTACGGGGCTGGTCAAGGTGACGCGGCTGAATAAATTTCCGCTGCGATGGAGCAAATGGAGCGAATGGTTGATGACGCATCCCTCGACGATGCGACGAGCCGAAGCGATTGCGCGAAAGGCGGGGATCGCGCCGGAAAGGCTGGCCGAAATTCTGCAGGCGGGGACTACTGGAGACAGCTACTACACGTTGCCATCGGCGATTGCCGGGAAAGTTTTTTCTACGAAGTACAAAAGGAGCCAGGGGGCGAAGGTTTCGTGGACCTTTGCGGCGATTTGGACGGTTATGCCCGCGGCAATGCTGGGACTTGCGAACTGGGCTGGGTGGCAAGGAATGGCGTTTTTTGGAGCATGGATTTTTGGCGTCCTGGCTACGTTCGGCTTGTATCTGCTGGCCATGAACTATCTCTCGCTTTCAGGGAATAGGCAGCTCGAGAAGCGGCTGCGGGCGCGGTTGAAGAGCGAGAACGTAATTTCGCGGGAGGATGGCGGGGTTTTTGTGAGTTTTTCGCCGGATGGTGCGCTGCGCCTGTATGACGGGAGTTTTTCCTGGGACATGGGGTTGCTGTATTTCGGCGCAGAGGTGCTGGAGTACGTTGGTGAAGAGGTACGGTTCGCTTTGCGGCGGGAAGAGATATTGGACGTGCGGGATGTGCGCGGATCTCCGGCATGGATTCGGACGGGGGCGGTGAGGATTCAGTGGCGGGACGCGGCGAAGGATCGAGGGGGAGCGTGTTTGATTCGGCCGCAGCGAGCGCGGTCGTTGGGAGAACAGCGGGAGGCTGCGGAGGAACTGACGAAGCGGATGGAAGAGTGGATCGATGGTCGGCAGACGGTGACCGACGAATTGCCGGTTGGGGATTTGGGAACGCCGGAAGTTGGAGCGGTGACTAGCGTTTCGCCCACGAAAATGGCGCGCGGGAAGGCGGCGACGCGTTCGCTGATGATTCTCGGATATATGGCTGCGGCGGCTGGGGTGCTTTGCGGTCTTTCGTTCATTGGTGGATTCGATGGATGGGGTGCGGTCGGAGCGACGATGATTTTGGGGGTGGCGCAGTTTGTTCGGTATTGGAGATATCGGGAGGAGGTGGACGCAGCAAACGTGGGGTGAACCGACCCGGTGCAAAGCGCGCGGGCCGAGGTATTGCCAGAACGGGCGGGCCCTTCGAGGCTCAGGGTAAACAAGCCCCGCCCCTACGAAGAAAAAATCAAATGCCAAACCAAGTGCCGAACACAATGCCAAACCAAATTCCGAACCCAGTGCAACACCGGGCCGGTGGTGAACCCCGGCCCCTACGAAACGGCGCATCGATTACTTGCTTGGTTGGCTTGGCCAGAGGCGATGCGGGAGTACGTATGTTATGCCGGCGAAATATTCCCAGCGCGTCGAGGTGGTGGTGAAACCGTGTTCGAAGCCTGCGTCGAAGACTAGATTTTTGCGGGCGTTGTAGCCGAGGGACCAGAGATTTCCTACCGCGTTGCCGTGAAGGAACGGTTGGGTGAAGTGCCAGAGCTCGCCTGTCAGCGAGAACTTTCCTGCTAGAGGATGGGAGATGGAGAGAGTCTGGCCGAATTGGGCGCGGTGCGCGCGGCCGTCGGAAAGATCGTTGAAGAAGGCGTTGGCGTCGTAGTGGAAGCCGTGAACATCGGCGCTGACCAGGAGCAGGAGTGAATTTGAGGGGCTGCCGAAATCGAGATCGGCAGCCGCGCCAGTATGGACGCGGCCGAAGTAGCTCAGAGCGATAGACGGCTTGGCGCCCTCACCGCGGCAGAGAAGCGCCTGCACACCGAGAGCGATGTCGCCCGCATCCGTTGAGGAGATTCCCGCGGCCGTGTTGCGAGCCACTGGTTCGAGTGAAGCTAGAAATTCGAGGCGCGACGCGACCGACAGCTTCGTGGTTTCGACCCAATTGTATTGCGAGGAGAATTCGGGGGATTGATGGGCGCCTAGGAAGCCGGTTTCGAATTGCAGGTAGCCTACCGGAGTGAGCGTTGCAGGAGTGGCTACGGTGGGGCGGCCGGGGTTGGCTTCGGGCGTGGGGTCGTCGGTGGATTGGGCGGAGGAGTGAGGGGCGAGAGCTAAGCAGGCCGCGAGTGCTAGTAGGAATTGTTGGGGAGATACGAAGCGACGCGCGAGACGGACGAAGGAATTCATCCTGGTCCATATTGACACGAAGCGGGCTAATCCTGAGAGAAGGACTGCGTTCGCGGCCGGGATTTGTCGAGACGGAGAATCGGCGAGAGACGCGGACGATGGCGTGACGCTGCGGCACTTATTGACACTGGCAAATGGTTGGCGCGCGGGCGGTGCGAGCCCCGCCCCTACGAGGAACGATCGGCCGCAGCGAGAGGTAAATGGCTGGGCTACAGCTTTTGGATGTGGATGCTGCCGTCGCCGGAATTGATTTCTAGCGTGCCGCCGCCGCCGTTCATTTTGCCGCGGACTCTGGATTCGCTTAGCGACCCGGAGACGCTTACCGGGAAATCTAGATTGATGTGGCCGTCGCCGGTGTGGGCGTCCAGGTCGGCGGCGAAATTCTCAGGGATGCGCAGGGTGATGCTGCCGTCGCCGGAGCGGAGATTCCAGGGATTGGCGATCTTCGAGCCGGCGGTGGCGGAGGCTTGGATGCTGCCGTCGCCGGTCTTTAGATAGAGGCTGTCGAAGCGGCCGCTGATGGTGATGTGGCCGTCGCCGGTGTCTACGTCGAGCTTGCCGTCGAAGTTGGAGCCTTCGATGTGGCCATCGCCGGAGTGGAGATGGATGTCGCCGCGAAGGCCTTGGGCGGTGATGTGGCCGTCGCCGGTGTCAATTTTGATGTTGCCCGAGACGGCTTGCGAGGTGACATTGCCGTCGCCGCTGTGAATATCGAGGTCGGATTCTGCGGGGATCTGGATTTGGATTTTGATGGAATGATGCGAGCCGAAGAAACTCCAGCTGCCGTGGGGAGCTTTTACAACCAAGCTGACGTTGTTGCCGTTCTGGCTTTCATTGAAGCGCAGATCGCTGATCTTGTAACCGGAAGTCGAGACGTGGACTTTGATTTCAGTGGCGCTGCCGGTGGTGATGTCGATATCGCCGTCGTCGGTTTGGACGGTGAGTTGAGGCTTGCCGGTGATGGAATATTTCAGGTCTTTGTCTTCGGCTTGGGCCGGAGATGGGGCAGCTAGGGTGATGCCTGCCAGGGCTAGAGCGATTAGTAGCGGCTTGAACATTGGATGCCTCCGTGGCTTCTGAATGGAGATACGCAGGTGCGGGGAGAAAAGTTCAATCGGGATTGATGTAAGTAGCGCCGGAGTACCCGCCGGCATCTTACGACCGCTGGGTTCGGCGAGGGCGTCGAGTGTGCGCGGGGCTGGGAGTTGGGACGGACACTTGGATTGGGTTTCGTGCTCCGCGCGTGAGTGTTGCTCGTGGTTGGATCGAGGTCGTCGGACGCCGGCGGGGACGCCGGCGCTACTTTAGTCATGCGGAGCGCCGCTTGGCGTGCGGTTTGGAGTGGGGCTTGGGGCGGAGGGCGGATAGGAAGGCGTCTAGCGGGAGAGTGTTGATTACGTCCTTCTTTTCTACCCAGCCGCGGCGGGCTGTGCCTACGCCGTATTTCATTAGATCGAGATGGCTGGTGGCGTGGGAATCGGTGTCGATGATTAGTTTTACGCCGGCGTCGCGGGCGGCGCGGAGATGGACATCCTTTAGATCTAGGCGGTCAGGGTGCGAGTTACATTCCATCACTACGCCATGGCGCTTGGCGGCTTCGAAGATTTTTTGCATGTCGTAATCGAAGGGATCGCGGCGGAGAACCAGGCGGCCGGTGGGATGGGCGATGATTTGGGTGTAGGGATTTTCGATGGCGGCGAGGATGCGCTCGGTCATCGCGGCTTTTTCGAGATTCATGTAGGAGTGGACCGACGTGATGACGATGTCGAGTTGGGCTAGAAGTTCATCGTCCATGTCGAGGCGGCCGTCTTTGAGGATATCTACTTCCATACCGGTTAGCAGGCGGATGCCGGAGATTTTCTTTTGCGCGGCGTGAATTTTCGCGATTTGTTTGGTGGCGCGCTTTTCATCGAGGCCATTGGCTACCGTTACGGCTTTGGAATGATCGGTCAGGGCGATGTATTCGTAGCCGCGGTCTTTCGCGGCGGCGGCCATTTCTTCGATGGTGTTGCGGCCGTCGGAGGCGACGGTGTGCATGTGCAGATCGCCACGGATGTCTTTTAGCTCGATTAAATGCGGAAGCTTGCCGGTCTCGGAGGCTTCGATTTCGCCGGTGTTTTCGCGGAGTTCGGGCGGGATGTATTTGAGTTTGAGCTTGGCGTAAATATCTTCTTCGGTTTTGCTCGCGATTACTTTGCCGCCTTTGATTTCCGTTAGGGCGTATTCGTTGAGCGTCCAGCCTTCGTCGTTGGCGCGGCCGCGGAGGGCTACGTTGTGGTCCTTCGAGCCGGTGAAATAGAGCAACGCGGCGCCGAAGCTTTTTTTGTCGAGCAGGCGGACATCTACTTGCAGGTTATTCGCGAGCAGGAAGCTGACTTTATTTTCGCCGTGAGCCAGCGTTTGTTCGATGCCCGGAAATTTCAGGATGTGTTGGGCTACGGCTTCGACGTTTTTGGGCTTGTCGTGGCCGGGGCGCATGGTTACCAGCAGATCCAGGTCGCCGATGGTTTCTTTGAAGCGGCGAAGGGAGCCGGCGGGGGTGACATCCTCTACCGATTCGCCTGCAGCCAGGATGTGCTCGCGGAGTTTTTCAGCGACCGTGTCGCCGGTGCTGATGAGGAAGCGGCCGGAGGCGCGCTTGTGCGTCTCGACGGCTTTCAGAATGTTTTGTTCGCTTTTTTCGCCGAAGCCTTCGAGGTCGCGGAGTTTGTGTTCCAGGGCGAGCTTTTCGATATCGGCTACCGTGCCGGCTTTGAATTTCTTCCAGAGTAGGGCGACTTTTTTCGGGCCTAGTGATTGCAGCTCGAGGAGATCGAGGATTGTTGCGGGATATTTTTTCAGCAGCTTTTGGCGCAGACTGTAATCGCCATTTTTGAGGACTTCGTCGATGTGTTCGGCCATGCCTTCGCCGATGCCGGGGAGGGCGGTGAGTTTCTTGCGGTCTTTGGCGAGGTCTTCGATGCGTTCGGGGATGCTGTCGATTAGGTCGGCGGCGCGTTCGTAGCTGCGATAGCGGCCGATGATGGCGCCATCGATTTCTAGGAGGTGGGCCGTGTCGCGGAAGATTTTGGCGATTTCGCGATTTTCCATGCGGGGATTATATGAGAGTCGGAGAGGGAATCACAGAGGGTGGTGCGGGGCGGCGCGGCGCGGATTATTTGCGGCGGAAGTGGAGATGGTAAAGGAGGGCGGCTACGGATTTGGCGTCGTGGAGTTTGCCGGCGCGGATCAGGCGCTCTAGTTCTGGGCGGGTGAAGCGACGGGCGGTGATTTTTTCGTCGTCTTCGGGAGTGGCGGCGCCGGGGATTAGGCCTTCGGCGGCGTAGAGATCCAGGAATTCGCTGAGGAAGCCTGGGGTGGGGAAGAGGTGGAGGAGTTTGCGGAAACGGCGGGCGCGATAGCCGGTTTCTTCGCGGAGTTCGCGTTTGGCGGCGAAGAGCGAGGATTCGCCGGGGTCGATGCGGCCGGCTACTAATTCCCAGAGGAATGTGCCTACGGAGTGGCGATATTGGCGGATTAGGAGGACGTCGCCGTTGGGGAAGATCGGCATAACTACTACGGAGCCGGTGTGGGTTACTACGTCGCGCGTGGTTTCTACGCCGCCGGGTTCGATTACGCGATCGCGGCGGACGCCGAAGACCGGGCCGGAATAGAGGATTTTGCTGTCGAGGACTTTTGCACGGGTTCGTGGCGATTTTGGCATCGGAAGCATTATACTGGCGCGCGAGATGACACTGAACACGCTTATTGTCGATGACGAGCGGCCGGCGCGCGACGAGCTTAGTTATTTGCTCAAGGGATTTCCTGAGATCAATGTTGTCGGGCAGGGGAAGAATGGGTTGGAAGCTGTTTCGTTGATTAAGGAGCACAATCCGGATCTTGTGTTTCTGGATGTGCAGATGCCAGGGTTGGATGGATTCGGCGTGATTAAGAAGCTTGTGGCGGGGAAGGTGCGAGTGCCGCAGATTGTGTTTGCTACTGCTTACGACAACTATGCGGTGCAGGCGTTTGAAGTGAACGCTGTGGATTACGTGCTGAAGCCTTTTGATAAGGGGCGCATCGCTAAGGCCATTCAGCGGGCGAAGAAGGCGGTGGAATCGAATGCTTCGGCTGTGGAGCGGCTTGAATCGCTTGTCGACAAGCTTGGATTGGAGAAGACACCGCAGCCGGTGAAGCTTTTGGTGAAGTCACAGTCGCGGTTGATGTTGGTGGACGCCGAGGATATGGTTTTTGCTTCGATTGAGGATGGCACGATTACGATTTTCACGCGTGAATTTGAGGGCGTGTCGAATTACCGCACGATTGAAGAGTTGGCGGGGGCGCTTGAGGCGGAATCATTTTGGCGGGCGCATCGCTCCTACCTGGTGAATATTCATCACATCAAGGAAGTCATGCCTTGGTTCAAATCGAGTTACATGTTGAAGATGAATGACCGCAAGCAGACGGAAGTGCCGGTGAGCCGGGCGCAGACGAAGAGGTTGCGGGATTTGATTAAGCTTTAGACCGCGCGAGCGGCAGGCCGTGGCATTCTCCAATGGCATTGCGGGCAGTGCGCGGAGCGAGCCCCGCCCCTACGGCCGAAAGACCTTTCATGCCGGAAGGCGCCAGCCTTGCTACGGCGCTTTTACGTTAGACACGCGGGGCGGACTCACGCTGGCTTGCGTGTTATAGTCGCGCGCCATGGGTCTGTTCATTCACCTGTTTTATCCTTACGGAATCATTCTCCAGGTTTTGGCTATCGTGCATTTTATTCGCCGGCGGCCGGCTTACTATTGGCTTTGGATTGTGTTGATTGGCGGGCCGCTGGGGGCGCTGGTGTATATCGTCGCTGAAGTGCTGCCGGATTTGGGGTTGCTGCAGGGTGTGCTGCAGGGATTTCCTCGGCGCAGCAGAATTCGGGAGCTTGAGGCGATTGTTTTGGACAATCCTTCGCCCGGGAATTTTGAGGAGTTGGGGGCGCTGCATCTGGAGGAGAAGAATTTTGCGCGGGCGCGGGAATGTTTCGATAAATCGATTGCGGCGCGGCGCGATCATCCTGATCCATTTTACCGGCGGGCGATGGCGGAGATGGGATTGGCGGATTTTGCGGCTGCGACATTAGACCTTGAGCAGGTGATGGCGCTGGATCCTCGGTACGATCATCTGCAGGCGAAGGGGCTTTCGGCGCAGTGTTACGCGATGACGGGGCGGGGGGCGGAGGCGGAGTCCTTATTTCGCGAAGTCTTGGCGCTGCGGAATGAATCGGAGACGCAATACAATTTTGCGGCGCTTTTGGTGAGTGAGGGGCGGCCTGGCGAGGCTGTGGAATGGGTGGAAAGGATTTTGAGGAAGAAGGCTACCTTGCCGCGATATCTGAAGAGGAGGGAGCGGCCTTGGTTTCGTAAGGCTTCGGCGTTATTGAAGAAGATTCGGGAGATGGAGAAGGTTGCGGCGGGGAATGTGTCTCAGTGATCGGTCTGCGGCAGATATACGGGACGGGTAGTGATGGGTTGTCGAGGCGCGAGGCGATGGCGCAGGCGTGCAAGTTGGCTGATTCAAAGGCCCAGCGCTAAAGCGCGTCGTTAAAGACGACTTTTTTCGGAGCGCTGAAGCGCTCCTCCCCCGCATGAATGCGGGGGCTGCCACCTAACTGCGAAGGCTCCCGGGCTTGAATTGTGTCGACTCCCTCCAAATTCCTGGCGCCATAAAAATCACGGCTTGGCCTGTGGTGCGGTTGATGTGCTAGCATCGAATGGCCTCGGGCATGGATTTCTCTCTTACTAGCGATCAACT
>DAITPO010000051.1:0-23449 GCA_036833535.1 Candidatus Acidiferrales bacterium
TGGCCGTCTGGCCGACGTTTACAGTCTGATTGGCCGGTTGCGTGGTGATGCTCGGAGCCGATTGGACCGTCAGCGTCGCGTTATTGCTCGTGGCGCTCCCGGCGGAATTGCTGACCACGACGCGGAACGTCGCGCCATTGTCCGTCGCGACGGAGGCCGGAGTCGTATAGCTGGCGGAAGTAGCGCCGCCGATCGGCGAACCGTTCTTCTGCCACTGGTAACTCAGTGGCGCGGCGCCCGAGGCGACGACGGAGAACGTGGCCGTCTGGCCGACGTTTACAGTCTGATTGGCCGGTTGCGTGGTGATGCTCGGCGCCGATTGGACCGTAAGCGTTGCGTTATTGCTCGTGGCGCTCCCGGCGGAATTGCTGACTACGACGCGGAACGTCGCTCCATTATCGGTAGCCGCGGTTGCAGGGGTCGTATAGGTCGCTGAGGTTGCGCCACCGATCGGCGAACCGTTCTTCTGCCACTGGTAGCTCAGTGGCGCGGTGCCGGAGGCGACGACGGAGAACGTGGCCGTCTGGCCGACATTCACAGTTTGATTCGCAGGTTGCGTGGATATTGTTGGCGCCACGGCGCCCGCATTGACTGTGAGCGTCGCGCTGCTGCTCGGCGTGCTGCCCACGGAATTGCTCACAACCACGTTGAATGTCGAGCCGTTATCGGACAGGGTTGTCGCCGGAGTGGTGTAGCTGGCCGCAGTTGCCCCGCCGATCGGCGAGCCATTCTTCTGCCACTGATAGCCCAGCGGCGCAGTTCCGGAGGCGACTACCGAGAAGGTGGCTGTCTGTCCCGCGGTCACACTTTGATTGGCTGGCGGATTCGTGATCGTCGGCGCCACGGGCGCAGCACTCACTGTGAGTGTTGCGGGAGTGCTCGAAGCGTTCCCCGCAGAATTGCTAACAACGACCTGGAATGTTGAGCCATTGTCAGCCGTGGTCGTCGCGGGAGTCGTATAACTCGAAGAAGTCGCGCCGCTGATGGGCCCGCCATTCTTCTGCCATTGGTAAGTCAAAGGCTGCGTGCCAGTGGCCACTACGGAAAATGTCGCCGTTTGCCCCGCGGTCGCGGACTGGTTGGCCGGTTGCGTCGTGATGCCCGGCGCCACGGGATCAGGATTCACCGTGAGTGTCGCCGGATTGCTGGTCATCGTGCCCGCTGTGTTGCTGATGGCTACCTGGAAAGTCGAACCGTTATCCGCGTTTGTCGTTGGAGGGGTCGTGTAGCTCGAAGATGTCGCGCCGTTGATCGCGGCGCCGTTCTTGTGCCATTGAAAGCTCAGCGGCTGCGTGCCGGTGGCAGCGACAGAAAAGCTCGCTGTCTGTCCGGCGGTCACAGTCGCGCTGGCCGGCTCTGCGCTGATGTTGGGCGGCACCGGGTCCGGGTCCACCGTGAGCATCGCGGCGTTACTCGTCTTGCTCCCAACCGAATTGCTCACCACCACCTGGAACATCGAGTTCGTATCCGCCATGGCGGTCGGAGGCGTGGTGTAACTTGCTGACGTGGCGCTATCGATGTTCGCGCCATTCTTTTGCCATTGATAGCTGAGCGGGGCCGAGCCGGTGGCAACCACCGTAAACGTCGCCGTGGCGCCCGCGAGCACAGATTGATTGGCAGGCTGAGTGGTGATCGAAGGACTAACCGGAGGCGGCGGATCTACCGGGGTAGAGTTGGAAACCGCGCCGGCGCAGCCGCTCATGATCCATACGAGCGCGCCGAGTGCTACTGACAGGCCTACATACCGGTTCCACACCCTCATTCAGAGTCCCCCGCTGATGACTACGCTGGCATAACCGAGCTCAAAACTTAAACCGCGGTTACTTCCCCCGACATCTCAGAGCACCGCCGCAGGACACCATCACGGCTGTGAGTGCTCTTCGATTCTGAGCGTCGGTAGAAGCCAGTTCACCTGTACCCGAGTTCAGAAATAGGGCAATGTTGCCACTACCCTGTGCATCAAAGCGGGGACGTCGACAGCCTCTATCCTATACTGCGACGGTGGATTAGCATAGAGTACCAGTACTCACAAATTTCCCTAGCCCGAGCCCTGTGTCCGGCACCCGAACTTGAGTACAGCCCCAGCCCAAAGGAGTCATAAGCACGTTTCTGGCCCCCGTTGCACGGCAGTCCGACAGGTCACCAAGCGGCCTGCCGGACCACAACATCGATGGCGGGCTGCTCAGATTCACCGCGACACCGACGAACTGGCCGGAATCGTCATTCAGAGCCCTATCTTCAGGGCGCCGTGCTCTTCAGATGCGAACCGCGGTTTGAAGGTGACAAGAACTCACACCCGGCTGTGGCGGGAGACAGTTCAACGCCAGACAATACCGCGATTCCTGATTTGGTACTTCGCTGCCGCTGTAGGCTCAAACCGAAACTGGCAGCCTACAGCGCGCGACACGTGCAGAAACGCCCGGTTTCGCGAACGATTCGGGCGCCTTTACTTAATGGCGATCACCTGCATGACCCACCAACCGGCCGGGCTTTCAGGAGCGGTCCCGGAGAAAGTTCCGGTCGAAGAGACGGTCTCGTCTTCGACGAGATCGGAATCCGGGACGGTGATCATCCGGCTGGTGAACCCGGATCCGGGGCCTGGCGTAGACATCTCGACGAAATCGGCGGCCAGGATTACGTCATTCGCATTGGTGGTGGTGACCGAAGCGCTGGCGGTGGCGCTCGAACCGCTCGCCGAACCGACAGCGTCAATCGGTCCCGCAGCCGGTGCGCCCGAGTACTCCAGGATGCGCAGGTCGGGAGTGTTGGCCGAGCCGTTGAACGCCACGGTAACCACGTTGGCATTGGCCGCGGCTGCCGCGATGCTCTTCGCGTAGTAGATTGATTGCGTCGCCTGGCCGGTGACCTGTGTGGGGCCGACGGCGAGCGTGTAGACGTTTAGCTTGGAATCGGTGACCGTTTTCACTGTGGCGGTGGTGTCCGACCATCCGATCACGACGATGTTGAGATCGCCCGCAGCTTGCGCGGAGGCGAAGGTAGCCGAGACCGAGGCATTGTTACCCCGCGGCGTGCTGTAGGCACCCTGCACGAATTTCACACCCGGCGGAGGAGCGGCAGAAGTGGTGGTGCTGGCCGTGTTCGAATACCCGCTGAGATTTCCCGCGGCATCGGTCGCCCGCACGCGGTAGCTATACGAGGTCGAGGCCGTCAGTCCTGCGGCCTGATAAGTTGTCCCGGTACCCGTCGTCGCTGCGATTTGCGCGAAGTTCGAGCAACTGGCTCCCTGGCACTGCTCCACCTTGTAGCCGGTGACGCCGACATTGTCGGTTGAAGCCGTCCAGGAAAGATTGATCTGCGACGAACCGGCTGCTGTCGCCGTCAGACTTGTCGGCGCCGTCGGAGGCTGCGTGTCGGGCGGGCCGCTCACTGCGCGGAAGGCCGCCGCGTTTATCACCCACCAACCTCCGTCGAGTGCGGCGGTGGCTGCGTGGCTCCCGGCAGCCGTAAACATTTCGTCTTCGGCGATGTCGGTATCCGGCTGGGTAATCATGCGATTTGTGTAGCCGGAACCCGGTCCAGTGGTGGTGTTCTCGATGTAATCGCCGGCGACGATCAAGTCATTCGCGTTGGTCGTCGTCAAGGTGACGCTCGCCGTGCTTCCCGAGCCGGTAGCGCCCGCGCCTACGTCGAGTGGATTCGACGGGTCTGCTCCCGCATACTCCAGAATCCGCAAGTCGGTGTACGCCGCCGCGCCGCTGAACGCGACCGTGACGGTGTCCGTGAGGTCATTGTCCGCGAGGATGTTCTTCGCGTAGTAAATCACTCCCGTCGTATCGCCCGTCAACTTAGTGGGTCCGGCAGCGATCTGATAGGTGTTGCCTGCGGTATCCGTGACCGAGCTGACGCTCGAAGTCGAATCGTTCCATCCGATAATGACCACGTTTAGATCGCCGGGAATTTGCAGGCCGGCAAACGTGGCCGACGTAGACGGATTGTTCCCGCGGGGCGTGGCGTACGTGCCTTGGACGAACGTGATGTTACCGCTGCCCGAAGATCCGCCGGTCACGATGAGGCTCACGCTGGTCTGCACCGCCACTCCGCCGCTCGATCCATTGATCGTGAGCGGATAAGTGCCGGCCGCAACTGCGCTGGTTGTCGTGACGCTCATGGTCGTGCTGCCGGACGTGGTGACGGTGGTGGGATTGAAGGTTGCAGTCACGCCGGTAGGCGCACCGCTGGCGCTGAAGGCAACCGTTCCGCTGAAGCCTGAGCCCGGCGTGAGGGTCACCGTGTAGCTTGTGCCGCTGCCTGCGGCCACAGTCTGCGAGCCGGGCGAAGCCGATAGGGAAAACGCCGGATTGACGGTTATCGTGCGCGTCGGAGGATTCGGGTCGGTGCGGCCGGAATTGTCCGTCACCGTGAACGACGCGGTGTAGGTGCCTGGCGTCGAATAGGTCACGTTGCCAGCACTCGCCGCCGTGCTTGAGCCTGGCGAGCCGCCGGGGAAAACCCAGTCGTAGCTGGCGATGGAGCCGCCCGGAGCGTTGCCAGTTCCGGTGAAGCTCACCGATTGGCCCGCCGCGATGGTGACATCCGATGACGGGCTCGTAATCGTTCCTGTCGGCGGCGTACCCGGCGTGGTCATGAGTTGCACGAACTGCGCGACCGAAGGAACGCCCGAAGAGTTCAGAATGAACAGGAGGTAGTAGCCCGGAGGCGCGAGATTTCCGTTCGTCGGCGTGGTGGCATTCAGCACGCCGCTCCCGGCTGTGAATGACAGGCCCACCATGCGCTGATCCATGTCGAAAGCATGAGTCACTGCGCCGGCTCGCATCAGAACCACAGAAGAGATCGTGCTGGCATTCGGTGTCGTGATGGTGAATCCGGCGTTGTAGCCGAGCACGCTGGAGCTGACGCTGGTGATTGTTGGCCGCGTGGCGAGCTGCCCGCTCGAATTGTAAAGATACGCGGGAGTATAGATCTCCATGTGCGACTCGTAGGTGCCTCGAGTCGGATTACCGCCAATCAGCAATACCGTCGCATCGGGAAGCAGAATCGAATTCGAGTGATACAGCCGTGCGAAGGCGTTTGCGCCGCCGGAACTTCGCGCGCCGCTCACGGAATCATAGATGTCCGCGTTCAGACTTTCCGTCGAGGCGTCTTCGTCATTCACCGATCCGCCGGTGGCCAGAATTTGCCCGCTGGGTAGGAGCGTCGCATTCATTTCGATGCGGGCCTGCGACATGGCCACGCCTGAAGCCCATTTGGGACTTGCGACGGAGAGATCGATGATTTCAGTCGTCGTTGTCGCCGGACTCCCACCGCCAAAGATCATCACCCGCGGCTTGAATCCGTTCGCCGGCGTCAAAGGCATCAGCACCGAACTGCCGTAGGTGCGCGTGCCGCTGTAAATGGTCGATGCCACATTCTGCGTCCAGGTCTCGTTTGACGGGTTGAAGAGCGCCGAGCTTGTCGTTGAGCCCGAGTAAAAAACGTTGCCGTTCGGCAGTAGGTGCAAGCGGGGATAAAGCGGCGGCGTCCAGGGCGCGTTAAACGGCTGGCTCCAGCCTTTGCCCATCGTGTAGAACTCGACCGTCGTGTTCGTGTTTCCGGTGAGGCCGAGGCCGGAGAAGATCATCACGCGGCCGTCTCCGAGGACTAAACCTGTGGGATACCATCGTCCGTCGGCCATCGATTGCTGGTCGGCAAATGTTCCCGTCGTGGGATTGAATGCGGAGGTTCTTTGCTGCCCGTAGAAAGGATCGTATTGCAGGGTACCGCCCATGACCAACGGGCGCCCGTCAGGCATCACCACCATGCCGTTGCAGAACATGTCCCAGGCGATCGGCATCGTCGTCACCGTGTCTGTCGCGGGGTCCCAGACGGCGGCCATGTAGCTCGTGTCCGGCGGATAATTGCCCGAGCCGGAGACGACCAGCACCTTTCCCGTATGTATTAGTGCGATATGGACGGGGTTGATGGGCATTGTCGTAGAAAGGGTCTGCCAGGTGCCGTTGACGTTCGCCTGCGCGCTGGCATTGGGCGCCATCCCGGTGACACCGGCCGCTAGGATCAGGATTGCCAGGGCAATCCGCGCCACTGTGCTCAGCGCGACTCGAGACTCTTTGATTCGACGCTGGTCCCGGGAACGTGAGAATTGCAGGGCGCACAGCGGGGCTGGGCGAGGATGTCGCATCGTGACTCCCTCCTAGACTGAACAGAGACCGGGCGAACGGAATGCAGCGGCAGGTCTACCCTAGAATGGCCGCACCCGCGCCTACGGAAAGTTTGCAATTGAAAGGCCAACTTAAACCACTTGCTATCATCAACTTCCACGCGAAAGTGAGACAAATCTTGCAAACATTGAGAAAAGCAGTTCAGCAATGCGTCCCCGCGCTGCCGCTTTCGTCAGCTACTACGTGAATAATTCTCGGATTCCGAGCAGTGCGGCGCTGCCCGCGGAACCTGGCGGAAGGACAGACTCCTCTAGCTATTTCCGTTTTCGGACCCGGACTCTACCATAGCTACCTGCTCAGGATGTCTTGGTTTTTTCGAGTTCTTCGGTGAGGGCGGGAACGATTTCAAAGAGATCGCCGACGATGCCGTAATCGGCGACTTCGAAGATAGGGGCGTTCTGGTCTTTGTTGATGGCCACGATGGTCCGCGAGCCTTTCATCCCTACGACGTGCTGGATCGCGCCGCTGATTCCCAGCGCGAGATAAAGCTTGGGCGCGACGGTTTGGCCCGAACTGCCGATCTGACGTTCCATCGGGAGCCAGCCTTCATCGCAGATCGGCCGCGATGCTGCCATCTCCGCGCCGAGCGCCTTCGCGAGTTTTTCAGCCATGGGGATATTTTCAGGAGCTTTGATGCCTCGGCCGATGGCCACCAGCAGCGGAGCCTGCGTTAGATCGACGGCCTGCTTTGCCTCGCGGAACAACTCCAGCGGCTTGGTGCGAATTTGTTCGGGCTTCAGATCGACGCTCACTGGCTTTACCGGCGCCTTGCCGCCTTCGCGCGGTGCAATCTGATCGGCGCGGAAGGCTCCGGCTTGGAAAGACGCGATCCACGGCGCTGCGCCTTCGAAAGTCACATCCGCTGCGGTGCGTCCCTGAAACATCTGCCGGACGAAGACGAGCTTGCCGCCATCGTAGCGGTACGCGATGCAATCGCCGATCATGCCCTTGCCGATCGACGCTGCGAGCTTCGGGGCGAAATCGCGGACCTGATAGGTGTGCGGCAACAAGACAAGTTCGGCACCGCTCGAGGCCAGCACTTGCTTCAGGGCCAGCGAATAGCCGTCGGGCGTGTATTTCTCGAGCAGGTCGTGCTCGACAAGCAGCACTTCTTCAAGCTGATATCCAGCCAGCTCATCCGCGAGCGCTCCGACGCCCTTGCCAATTACCAGCCCTGAGAGCGATCCGCCCGTCTGCTTGGCGATCTGCTGCGCGGCGGACAGAGTCTCGAAGCTGGCCTTATTCCACTTGCCTTCGCGTTGTTCCGTAATGAGCAGAATTTTCATCCGACCTCTTGATCGTGCACGTGCGAACGGTTGAACGGGTTGCCTATAACGGGGCCGAAATGCGGGAGGGCTAAAGACCCTCCCCTACAAAACCCGCGCTTCGTGCTTCAATTTTTCCACCAACTTCGCCGCTACTTCTTTTGGCGAACCCGTCAGAAATTCCGTCTTCTTGGTTTTCGTCGGAACGTAGATCTTTTGTACGCGCTGCGTCAGCGCATCTGGTACGCCCAACGACGCGCGCGGTACCACGGCGATTTCCTTCTTCTTCGCCGCCATGATGCCTTTCAACGTGGCATACCGCGGCTTATTGATTCCCGACTGAATCGAAAGGATGGCCGGCAACGGAAGTTCGACCCACTGAAACCACCCGGCCTCGAGCTCCCGCTTCAATTTCATCCGCCCATCGGCGATATCAATCTGCATGATGATCGTGGCGTGCGGCAATCCGAGCAGTTCAGCCAACAAGACGCCCGTCTGGCCAAACCCTTGATCCTCGCTCTGCAATCCCGTCAAGATCAGATCGAACTTTTCATTCTGAATCGCCGCAGCCAGGGAGCGCGCCGAGCCCAGCGGATCCAACTTGTAGAACTCGTTGTCCAGCACGTGAATCCCGCGCTCTGCTCCCTTGGCCAGGGCCTCTTTGATGGTCTGTTTCACGCGCTCCGGCCCCATCGAAATGGCCACGACTTCGCCGCCGTGCTTCTCTTTCAGCCGCAAAGCCTCTTCGAGCGCGTAGCTGTCGGGCTCATTGGTCTCAAATCCGATGTCCGACTCGCGAATCCACGCTTCAGCAATCGCCAGCGGCGCATCCTTCGCCGGAACTTGCTTTACACAAACGCCGATCTTCACTTCATCCTCCGCCAGCCTGAATCACGATTCCCAACGCTTGAATAGCAGCGACGCATTCGTTCCGCCGAATCCGAAGGAATTCGAAAGAGCATAGCGCACATCCGCTTTGCGCGCGTGATTCGGAACGTAATCGAGATCGCACTCCGGATCGGGATTCTCGTAATTAATCGTCGGCGGCAAAATCTGATCGCGGATGGCCAGCACGCTGATGCCCGCTTCGAGCCCGCCCGCGCCGCCCAATAAATGCCCGGTCATGGATTTCGTCGAACTGATCGGCACTTTCTTGGCGCGCTCGCCGAAGACGCGCTTCAACGCCGTAGTCTCGATCACGTCGCCGATCGGTGTCGAAGTTCCGTGCGCATTCACGTAGTCTACTTGATCGGGCGAGGCCTTCGCATCTTTTAGCGTGGCCATCGACACGCGATACGCCCCGTCGCCATTTTCCGCAGGCTGCGTGATGTGAAACGCGTCGCCCGACATTCCATACCCGACCAACTCCGCCAGGATTCGCGCCCCGCGCCGCTGCGCATACTCGAGCGATTCCAAAATCAACACTCCCGAGCCTTCGCCCACCACAAACCCATCCCGCTGCGCGTCAAACGGGCGGCTCGCCCGCTGCGGCTCGTCATTGCGCGTCGATAGCGCCTTCATCGCCGCGAATCCGCCCACGCCCATCGCAGTAATCGCCGCCTCCGCTCCGCCCGCGATCATCACTTCCGCGTCGCAGCGCTGAATGATCTTCATCGCATCGCCGATAGCGTGCGCCGATGCGGAGCACGCCGTCGCCGTAGCCGAATTCGGCCCGCGCGCTCCATAACGAATCGATACGAACCCCGAAGCCAGATTTACGATCGACGCAGGAATAAAAAACGGCGAAATCCGGCCGGGGCCGCCGTTCAGGAATTTGGTGTGCTCGCGTTCGATCACGTCGAATCCGCCGATCCCCGACGAAATATAAACCCCGGTCGCATCGGCAATTTCCGGCGTAACTTCCAGCCCCGCCATTTTCACCGCGAAATCGGTGGCCGCGATGGCCAGTTGAATGAACCGGCCCATCTTCTTGATTTCTTTTTTCTCGATCCAGTGATGCGGGTCGAAGTTTCTCACTTCTCCCGCGATGCGGCAGTCGAATTTCGAAGCGTCAAAATGGGTGATGGGGCCGATGCCGCTCTTTCCGGCAAGGAGGTTTTTCCAGACTTCTTCGGTGCCGATCCCGCATCCGCAGACGAGTCCGACGCCCGTTACAACCACGCGGCGATTCAACGCGACATCTCTCCTGCTCGAATGGGGTGGCTACTTTTTCGCCGAGGCGTGTTTCTCGATGTACGTGACCGCATCTTTTACGGTGGTGATTTTTTCGGCGTCCTCGTCGGGGATCTCGATGCCGAAAGCTTCTTCGAAGGCCATGACGAGCTCGACCGTATCGAGTGAATCGGCGCCCAAATCGTCCACGAACGATGCCGTCGGCGTCACTTCGCCTTCGTCCACGCCGAGTTGCTCGACAATAATCTGCTTCACGCGTTCATCAACGCTGGCCATTCTGGTTGTTCCTCCGCTCTCGGCAAGCTGCAACCGCACAAGGAGACACGGTACACACGGTCGCGCCCCAACTCAATCGGTCTAAGCCCACCCATTCTATGCGCGCCGCAATACCGGGTCAACCTTTGGCAGCAAGGTAGCGCCGGCGTCCCTGCCGGCATCTTACGAGCAGGATTTTCAATTTTTGCCGCAATCAACCGCGGACCAAATCATCATTTCGGCCCGTTTCCCTAAGCGGCCGTCAGCAAAATCGGCTCATCCCGCGTGATTACAAGCGTGTGCTCGAAATGCGCCGCCAAACTCCGGTCGCGCGTCTTCACCGTCCAACCATCCCGCGCCGTGAATTCATCGCCCGCGCCTGCCGCGATCAAAGGCTCGATGGTAATCACCAGCCCTTCCGTCAATCGCTGATCGGCATGCGGATCAAAAAAATTCGGCACCGTCGGCGGCTCGTGAATCGTCCGTCCGATCCCATGCCCGCAAAGTTCCCGCACCACGGAAAATCCGCTGCGCTTCACTTCATCTTCAACGGCCCGCCCGATATCGCAAACCCGCCGCCCCGCCTTTGCCACAGCGATCGCCTTGCGAAACGCCCGCTCCGCGCATCGCACCAGCCGCCGCGCATCATCCGAGACCGGCGGCACGGCCACAGTAATTGCCGCGTCCGCCATGAATCCGTCTTTTTCGATCGTGAGATCGAGCTTCACTAAATCTCCCGCGCCGATCACGCGCGCCCCAGGCACTCCATGGACGATCTCATCATTCAGGCTGATGCAAATCGCCCCCGGAAATCCATACACCAGCCTCGGCGCCGATTGCGCCCCATTCCGCAGCAAAATCTCCGCGGCCATCTCATCAATCTGCCCGGTAGTAACGCCCGGCTTCACGCGCCCAGCCAATTCCTTCAGCGCCCGCCCAACAATCCGCCCTGCTTCGCGCAACCCGCGTAATTCTTCTTCCGAAGTAATCGACATGAATCACCCCATATACATCCCGCCATTCACATCCAGCACATGCCCGGTAATGTATCCAGCCTCATCGCTGGCCAAAAACACAATCGCCGCCGCGCAATCCGCATCCGTCCCCATGCGCGCTAGCGGAATCCGCGCCATCATCGCATCCTTCACGTTCTGCGCCAGCCCGTCCGTCATCGGAGTAGCAATAAATCCCGGCGCCACAGCATTCACCGTAATCCCGCGCGAAGCAATCTCCACCGCAATCGCCCGCGTGAATCCAATCAACCCCGCTTTCGCCGCCACGTAATTCGCCTGCCCGGCATTTCCAGTCTCCGCCACCACCGACGTCACATTAATGATCCGCCCCGAGCGCTGCTTCAACATCGTCCCCATCGCCTGCTGCGTGCAAAGATGCGCCCCAGTCAGATTCGTGCGAATCACCGCGTCCCAATCCTCGATCTTCATCCGCAGCGCCAAACCATCGCGCGCGATCCCCGCATTATTCACCAAAATATCGAGCCGCCCGAATTTCGCCAAGACCTGCTGAAATCCCGCCTTCACCTGCCCAGCATCGGCCACATCCATCGGCACAGCCAGCGCCTCTCCGCTTGCCGCAGATATCTCGCTCACAAGCGAAGCCAGTTTTTCCACATTCCGCGCCGCCGCCGCAACTTTCGCCCCAGCCGCAGCCAGCGCCAGCGAAGTCGCCCGCCCGATCCCCTGGGACGCACCCGTAACCACCGCTACTTTATCTTTCAGGGAGAACATCTGCTCAGGCCTCAGCCGTTTCCGCGCGCGCCTGCTGAATCTTATCGAGCGCCGCCTGCAAGGTCGCCGAATCTTCCACTCCAGCGCTTCGCACCGCGCGATCGATCTGCCGCAGCAATCCGCTCAAAACTTTTCCCGGCCCCACTTCGACGAACATATGCACGCCGCTCTCAACCATTTCATGCACCGAATCGAGCCAGCGCACCGGCAAGCAAACCTGGCGGATCAAAGCATCGCGCGCCTCTTCGCCCTCGGTAATCGCCTCCGCATCCGCGTTCGTATAAACAGGGAATCGCAGCTTGTGAAAAGTAGTCGCCCGCAAATCGGCCTCGAGCTGCTTCTGCGCCGGCATCATCAATTCGCAATGGAATGGCGCCGACACGGCCAAGATCACCGCCCGCTTCGCGCCTTCCTGCGACGCAATCTCCACCGCGCGTCGCACCGCCGCCGCAGTTCCCGAAATCACCGTCTGTTCCGGCGAGTTCAAATTCGCGGGCGCCACAATCTCGCCCTGCGCCGCCTTCTTCGTAATCTCCGCCACTTCCGCCGGCGCCATTCCCAGAATCGCAGCCATCGCGCCCTGTCCCGCGGGTACCGCTTCCTGCATGTACTTGCCGCGCTTGCGCACCAATTTCACCGCATCGGCAAACTCAATCCCGCCCGCCGCCACCACCGCCGAATATTCACCCAGGCTATGCCCCGCCACGCAATCCGGCACGACGCCTTTCGCTTCCAGCACCCTCTGCGCCGCCACCGACACGGTCAAAATCGCGGGCTGCGTATTCTCCGTCAGCTTCAACTCGTCTTCCGTACCCTCAAAGCAGATCTTCGAAATCGAAAATCCCAGCGCTGCATCCGCTTCTTCAAAAACGCGCCGCGCCTCGACGAAATTCTCCGCGAGATCGCGTCCCATCCCGGGATATTGCGATGCCTGACCGGGAAACAAAAATGCCAGCTTAGCCATGTCGTTCTTCCGTGTTCGCTTGGAATTTTCGCGGATCGCGGGACGGGACAATCTCGCTTCGCCGCGCGCCCTTGCCTGCGTCTAACCCTTCGCGGCTGCTGCCACCGCCGACAGCTCCTGATCGATCTTCTCGTTAGCCTTCGAACGGCACAGGCTCACCGCCACGCGTATCGCATTCTTGATGGCGTTCGCATTCGAGCGCCCGTGCCCTATCACCGTAATCCCGCGCACGCCGAGCAGCGGCGCCCCGCCGTACTCGGAATAATCCGTCTTCTTCCGAAACTCGTCGAAAGCGCCTTTTGCCAGCACGTACCCCAGTTGCGAGCTGAGCCGGCTCTTGATGGCCTTCTTCAACATCCCGCCCACGTGCTCCACCAATCCCTCGCTGATTTTCAGCGCAATATTCCCAATGAACCCGTCGCAGACAATCACATCCACCACGCCCGCATACACGTCGCGCCCCTCGACATTCCCGATAAAATTCAGCGAAGTCTGCTTGATCAGATTCGCCGATTCACGCGTCAATTCGTTGCCCTTCATTTCCTCTTCGCCGATCGACAGCAATCCGACGCGCGGCCGCTTCGTCCCAAACACCGCGCGGTAATAAATCTCGCCCATCACCGCGAACTGCTCGATCTGCTCCGGCTTCGAATCCACATTCGCGCCCACGTCGAGCAGCACCACCGGCGTTCCTTTCGCAGTAGGCATCGCCGCAGCCAGCGCCGGCCGGTCCACCGAAGGAAGCGTGCCCAGCAGAAACCGCGCGATGGTCATCACGGCGCCGGTATTCCCAGCGCTCACCAGCCCGTCGGCCTGCCCGTTGCGCACGAGCTTCGCCGCCACGTGTACCGAGCTATCCTTTTTCCTGCGGAAGGCCTGCGAGGGCGAATCGCTCATTGTCACGACTTCCGTCGCGTTCACCACCTCGATCGGCAAGCCTTTGGCCTTCTGCCGCGCCAATTCCTGCTTCACGGTCGATTCAATGCCGACGAGCAGCACGCGCACGTCCAGCTCGCGCGCCGCGAGGATCGCACCTTCTACTTCCGCGCGCGGGGCGCTGTCTCCACCCATAGCATCAAGAGCAATGGTGGTCATCTGGGCACCGATTCGGAAGGCGAGGAGAACTTAGGCCGTTTTAGGCCGTCGTGTCAATCACTTCGCGGCCTTTGTAATAGCCGCACTTCAGACACGCCTGGTGGGGCAATTTCCGCTCGTGGCAATTCGGACATTCCGAGAGCGAGGGCGAAGTCAGAAAATCGTGCGCGCGCCGCTTGTTCTTACGCGCTTTCGAATGGCGTCGCTTTGGATTCGGCATTGCAAACTCCTGGTTTTAGTCTCGTGATTTCTCAGACGCGGCCTCACGGGCTGCGGAAAAAATCAAAACCATTTTCCGCATTCTTCGTAGGGGCGGGGCTTGCTCCGCCCGCTAGCGTGGCCACCAGCAACTCCGACGAAATCGCTCGGCCGTCGTCATCGTTGGATTTGTAAGGGCACGGCTTCAGCCGTGCCGTAACCGTCCTTCAAACTCTTCGGCTTTAGCCGCGGAGGTGTGTCGTTTTCCGCGAGTAGCGCAAAGACACACTTACGGGCGCAAATCCCAACGTAAGAGTGTATCTGTCTATTGCTTTTTAGACCAGTCCTGCTTGAGCCGCGCCAAAGGCGCCAGCCGTGCATCGGTAGGATGCTTCTCGCAGCGGCATTCTTCGTTGTTGAGGTTCACTCCGCAATGCGCGCAAAGCCCGCGGCAATCGCTCCGGCAGATCACCTTCATCGGCAGCGCCAGGTTCACCTGCTCGGCCAGCACGTCGGCGAGGAAAAGCCCGTCGCCTTCGAAGAAGCCAATGTCCGTTTCATCCAGGTTCAATTGCGCTTCGTCCTCTTCGGCGATCGTGATCATCGAGCGGTAGAAGAGATCGAAATCCTTGCTGATTTCCTCAGTCACTGTGTCGAGGCAGCGCGCGCAGACCAGCTCCAGCTTGGTGTGCAGATTCCCCGTAATGCGAATCTGCCCGTCGAGCAGCTCCGCCGTCGCGCGCACTTCCAGCGGCTCAACCTGCCGGAACTCCGAGGAATGAAGATCCAGCGTGCCCGGCGCATACGTCTTGCGGATGCGGGCTTTATGCAGCGCGAGTTCGTGTACATCCAGAAACATGATCTGTCTAGCACCTCAGGCGCGAAATTTTATTATAGAACTGGTAGAAAAGCTGTCAAGAAACGCGCCGCGCGCAGCATCGAACGTGACACCAATCAAGTAACGGACAAAATCCGTCGCGCCGCGATAGTCCTGGTACTCACCGTCTCATTCGGAGATAAACCTTTGCGATGGTTCATCTTTCGCGACCGGCAGCGGCTCAAGCCGAATACAAAATGCCATCACCCCAACATTAGATGCGCTGTCATCCCGGACGTAGTGAAAAATCTGCATCTTCCGGTGAACTTAAGATGCGCCGGCTCGATTACGTCGCCACTTTCCCCGCTCCAGCCGGCTTCAATTGCTCCGCATGCTGCCGCAATAAATATTGGTCCGTCATCCCAGCAATATAATCGCAAACCACGCGATAAAGCGGCTCTTCCTTCGCCTGCTCGCCATACGATTCCGGCATCTTCTCGGGATGATCCAAATAGAACTGAAATAATTCATCGAGGGCCTGAACCGATTTCTCGCGGTCCTCATCAATCGCCTTCAACGAATAGAGTCGCGCGAAAAGAAACTTCTTCAGCTCCGCATTTTGCGTCCCGGCGGTCTTCGAAAATCCGGCCAGCCGCATCGGGTGCCTGCGAATATCCTCAACGGAACTCGCCCCCGCCGCTTCAACGCGCCGCCGCGTATTCTCGATCAAATCCGTGGCCAGATAATCGAGCGCCTGTTTCAACGCCTCATTGAAGATCAGCTTCGGCCGCCCCTGCGGATGCGCCCGCTCGATTTCGCCGTACTTCGCGCCGAGGAGCGGCACTTGTTCGCGCAACTCGGCGATATCCACAAGGTGCGCCTCGAATCCGTCGTCGAGATCGGCGGTGTTGTAAGCGATCTCATCCACGAGATCGATCAATTGCCCCTCGAGCGTCGGCCGCCTTTCCAGCAAATATTCCGAAAGCTCCGGATAATCCGCCGCCTTGTAATCCCGCGAGTGCTTGATGATTCCCTCGCGCACTTCGTAGGTCAAATTCAGCCCCGAAAAATCCAAATACCTCTGCTCGAATTTCTCGACGATTCGCAGAGCGTGCAAATTGTGATCGAACCGCTCGCCATGCTCGCGCATCCGTTCATCGAGCTTTTTTTCGCCCGCATGACCGAACGGCGGATGCCCGATGTCGTGCACCAGCGCCAGCGCCTCGGCAAGATCGGAATTCAAATCCAGCGCCCCCGCCACGGTGCGCGCAATCTGCGCCACTTCCAATGTATGCGTCAGCCGGTTCCGGAAATGATCGGAAAACCGCGTGGTGAAAACCTGCGTCTTGGCCTCGAGCCGCCGGAACGCCCGCGAATGAATAACGCGATCGCGATCCCGTGCATATTCGTTGCGGTAAGGATGCGCAGCTTCAGGGAAGCGCCGCCCCCGCGTATGCCGCACATCCATCGCATAAACAGCCAGCCCCATGCCGCTCATTCTATAGGATTCCGCCGCGTAGCGCCGAAAGTAGCGCCGGCGTCCCCGCCGGCATCTTACGACCACGAGTGTCGGCGAGGACCGCGAACGCGAGCGGATCGCTACGTCAATTAAATTGGATTGGTCTGTGCGGTCCGCGCATGCCTGTAGCCCACGGCACGATTTGTGACCGCCAGATGCCGGCAGGGACGCCGGCGCTACGCGGAGAGTCTTACGACTTCGGCGTGATCAAATCCAACTGCTGCCCAGCCTGCTGCGCGAGGTTGCTATCGGGGAATTCAGTCTTGATCTCATTATAAAGCTTCGCCGCTTCGGTAAAATTCTTCGCCTGCCGGTAATGATCGGCAAAAGCCATCAAAGCCACCGGCTTCGACACAAACACCGAGGGATGCGCCACCAGATCCTGATAAATCTTCTCCGCATCCGTCGCCTTGCTGTTGCGGTCATCGAGCTGCGCCAATTCGAGGCGCGCCAGCGAAACGAAATCCGCGTCGCCGCTATGCATCACCTGGTCCAGCCATTTCGCCGCGTCCGCATCGCGATTCAAATGCTCGAGGCACAGCGCCGCATAGTACGCCGAAATTTGCCCCGGCCGCGTCCGCGCATATTGCTTGGCCACGTCCTCGAATTTCTTATCCGCGTCGTCGTATTTGTTTTTCTCATCGACGTAGGAAACTTCGTTCGGATCGCCCGCCGGCTCGCCGGCCGTGCGTATCCGCGCCTTGAAAACTTTCATAGCATCGTCGTAAGCCGCCGCAGCCTTCACCGTCTGTCGCTCGGCATAGAATCGCCACCCGAACACCGCGAGCAGCACCACCGCAACGGCCGCGACGAGGTACAACGCAAGCTGCTGGTGCCCCAACACCGCCTCGGCGCCATGCGCCAAAGTCTCGCGAAATTCGTCCGTCTTCAGTTCTTTCCGGGAAAGATGCTCAGTCAACGCGCTGCTCCTAGCTCATCATTTGGATGCTAGATGCTATCACAATCGAGAACCGCTCGCGGCTGCGATGCTCCAAGCAGTAGCGAGTCAGTCCCGGGCGCTCCACGGTCGCGAAACTCGGCGCCCTCCGGTTTTTACTGCTTGAGGAAAACTGCTCATCGCGATTAAATCGCCAAGTCTCGAAACCTGCCCGAATCCAAGGAGTCGAATCTATGAAGGAAATCCGAAGAGCAGAATCGCTGGGCTTCCGCGGCGTCGCAATAATAGCCGCGGCGATCGGCGCAGTTGCCGTGGGAGCGTTCGCCATCGGCGCGTTGGCGATTGGGAAGTTGAAGATCGGCCGCGTCGCCGTCGGTCGCGCCGAATTCAAATCGCTAGAAGTGAACGACCTCACCGTGAAACGGCTTCGCGTCGCCGAAATCACGGTCAGCGAATCGCTCAAGTTGCCCGCAGGCGATGTCGATCCCGAGATCTAATCATGAAATCAGATCGGTTCGGAGGTGAATGAATGGACCTGTTTATCCCGTCGCGGCCACGCCAGACTCGCAGAGACATCCTGAAATCGAGTGCCTTGGCGCTGCTCCCGCTCGCAATTCCCTCTGCGA
The DNA here is from genome assembly GCA_036833535.1 of Candidatus Acidiferrales bacterium. Lineage (GTDB taxonomy): Bacteria > Acidobacteriota > Terriglobia > Acidiferrales > UBA7541 > Palsa-147. The sequence continues at coordinate 17,713 of DAITPO010000051.1, forward strand.
ATTATGCTTCGCATGACCAACAGCCGATGACCGCGAACGGCGGCACCGACCCTTACCCGATTCCATCTCTCGACAAAAATGGCAGCCACAATCAACCCGCAGGCCCAAATCTCGAACCTTCCCACATCTATCATTTCAAAGGCCGCGTCGCCCGCTGCAGCACTTTCACAGGCATGGGCACCGACAATCAAGGCAACCGCATCGCCTTCGGCAGCCCCACAACCGATTACGGCGTGATGCAAGGAGAATATTGGGCCGCCCGCGCTCCGCAGCAAGGCACCTTCACCCACATATGACTCACGCTCTTCCGGGGACCGGCGGTCCCCGCAAACCAGATTCACGATTTTCATCCCCCCATCGCACCGTCCGGACTCTATTGGGTCGTTCCGGTTCCGGAGCACGGCCTCACAATCAGTCCCGATGGCAGCATCTTCACGCTGGAAATGCAAAATGTTCCTGTGGTAGATCAACCGCGCTGGCCGGCTCTCGATTCGATCGCCACTCCCGCACGAATGACCTTCAAAATGGTTTGGAAATCCACGGGCGAGCCTGTGAAATATGAAGATGCCTCCAAGCACTTCCGCTTCACCGGCACACGCGCCACCTGCCAACTCGAGGCGCAGGTCGAAGTTCCATCGATCGGTTTTTCGTGGAAGTCCGATCCCCTCGATACCTCGAAGGCCGACATCGCCATCATCGGTGACGAGGTCAACGGCCGCTACTACGATAGCTGAGAACAAAAAAATGGCCCTGTCCGCCGCAGCAGACAGGGCCATTTTCTAAAACGGGACTGGCTAAACCTTATTTACGTTCTCAGCCTGAAAGCCCTTCGGTCCCTGGCGAACCTCGAACTCCACAAGCTGACCTTCATTCAGCGCCTTGTAACCATCCATTTGAATGGCCGAGAAGTGAACGAAGACGTCTTCACCCGACTGGCGTTGGATGAAGCCGTAACCTTTGGACGCGTTGAACCACTTCACCACACCTTGTTCTCTCGCCAACTTGGATGCTCCTCTTTCGGTGATGTTTCGCTTCTTCAGTCCGTAACGCCAGTCGGCAGCTCTCCTGCCCGCCGTAGCGGGCTGCCCACCCACAGGATTACAAGACCGCCAAAGCGCGCAGATTCTTGCATAAACCCGAAATCGTGTCCAGCATCACCAAACGCAGAAACACGAGATTCAGATTTAAGATGTCATCCCGAACGAAGTGAGGGATCTGCGGTTGACGTTGCGGTAGCTGTTGCTCTTTTTCTCGGTGTTGCCGTTTCTTCGTAGGGGCGCCGGTCGATCGCTTTGCGATTGCGAAGCAATCGACGCGCCCGGCCTTGCGGTGGCGTCAACTACTTAAAACTATGTATCGCCGTCCATTCTTCCGTCTGCACGTCAAACACAGTGTAAAGCCGGGTGATCTGCAAAAGATCCACCACCCGCTTCGTCAAATTAAGCAATTTCAATTCTCCGCCGGCATTGCGCACCGTCGTAAACACGCTCACCAATTCCCCAATCCCCGCGCTGTCGATATAATCCACGTCCGCCAGATTCAGCAGAATCTTTTTTTGTCCGCCATCGGCAAGCTCCCGCACCATCGCCCGCACCATCCCGGTCGCTTCGCCCAGCGTGATTCGCCCGCTAAAATCCACGATTGCTACGCCGCCGTTTTCGCGGCAAGTCCCATGTAAGGTCACCGGTTAAGACTCCTTCTCCCGCGCCTTGCGCATGTCTCCATTGCCGCCCGGAAGCCGTTTGGCCATCACCAGCTCCGCGCCTCCCTGCGGCGGGCAATTCACCGCGAACTCATCCATGAACGCGCGCATCAGAAAAATCCCGCGCCCCGAAGTCCGCAGCAGATTCTCCTCCGACAGCGGGTCCGGCACTTCCTCCACCACAAATCCCGGCCCCTGATCGAGCACGTGCACGATCATTTTCTCCGTGTCCAGCTCGACCGTAAGAAAAATCTTCTTGTCGCGGCTTTCGCGATTGCCGTAATGGAAAGCGTTGATTACGCCTTCGCGCACCGACATTCCGATTTTGTGCGAATCTTCCTCGCCGAATCCTGCCGCATCGCAAATGCGCATGACGATGCTTTCGGCCAGATCGACGCTCTCGATCATGCTCTCCAGCGTCACTTCGATCCGATTGGTCTGAGGCGTCATTCCGGGGCGGTAGTCTACCTTTGTCAGCCGCTGTATGGGTAGCACAGCGTCCAATCCGAAGTCAATGGACGCCAAGCCACCGTACGGGAGGGACTTTTTACCCTGAGGCCCCTTACCGGGGCCGAAGGGCAGCCCTCCCGCTTTTCTCCGTCCGAACTCAGCGCCCTCTGCGCCTCTGCGGTAAAAATCCTTAACTCTGTACCGACCCTAGTCCACGCGAATCGAAGAAATCCGATCGTTCCAAGTTCTGCTCGGATCATCCTGCTTCCGAAACCGCTTCAAATTGTCCGCGCTGCTCTTGAGGCGCAGATTGATCCCGCGGAAATCGTCATCATTGAAAACCGTCACGCGCGCATGCCCGATGATCTGAATCGACGAGATGCGGTCATTGAATCCCGCCGGCAGCGATTCGTACTTCTCGCCGCGCCGCAGGCAGAAATACTCGCCCGAAAAATTGGCGTCGGTGTAAAAGCAAGCTCCGTCGTTCCAGTCGAAGTGCGGGCGCTCGCCTCCCGAATTCCACCAAGACGGGCCGTGTCCGCTGTAAGCCAGCACGCGGAATTCAGCTTTACACTCGTGGTCCACCCAAATGCCGCGCCCGTCAAATCCCCAAGAACGCCCGCGCTCGCATGGCGCCCCGCTCAACTGCCGCACCATCTCCACGCCGCCGCGCGCATCCCCCACCGCGCAGTAATTCCTCCGCCCATGCTCCGATTCGCAGACAACGGTTCCCTGCGCCGAAGCCCGTCCCGGCAAGAGCGCCCACACGCCCAGCAATGCCACAATCCCAATCCATCGGTAGCACAATCTCATCAGCAGTCTCCTGTAAGGCCAGGCCCAGCCGCACGGCAAGCCGCCCAAGCCGGAATGTGTGAAGGAATCCGTGCCGTCCAGTAGCACAGGCACTCCTGCCTGTCTCCGAAAAAGCGATCTCTCTCCTGATAAAGGTAAGCGGCCAAGCGCATCGGGCACCAAGCCGGTCCGAGGATAATATCACCGACGCCCGCATCCTTCGATTGTCATTCCGTATCCCTCGCCCGTAGCGCCGGCTAGCCCTGAGCCGCGAAGGGCAGCCTGCTGGGGTCTCCGACTTCTCGCCTTTCGGCCCTCTTGCCGTTGTAGGGGAGGGTCTTCAGAGTCTGTGTGGGAACCACGAGATTTGTCAGGGCACGACTTCAGTCGTGCCGCAACCGCTGCAAAATCAATAAGGCTTTAGCAGCTGAGGTTTTGTTTCTCCGGTTCTCACACACACTCTTCAGCCCTCCCGCCGTTCGGCCCCTTCGTCCGCGCTTCTTAATCTTTATACGTAACTGATTGACAACTTAGCTTACACGGGATAGCGTCCCGCCCAGCGCCCTGGGGAAAGAGCCAACTAAGTCGAGATCTTTGGCCAGGGACGCACAACCCCTGACCAATCTCGAAAGCAGGATTCCTACATTGGACAAGACGACTTGCAACCTGCTGCGCTTTGTAATTTCCTTCGTCTTTCTGGGCGCAGCGCTTGCCGGTTCATCGGCCTCCGCTTCACCGGACAAAGGCAAATGGCTCCCGATCAGCCCCGAAGATCTCGCGTTGAAAGACAATCCCGCCAGTCCCGGCGATCACGCCATGATTCTCTATCACGAATTTTTCCGCGACGATTCGAAGTGGTACGAAACCGAATACATCCGCATAAAAATTTTCGATCAGCAAGGCGTAATCTACGGCAACGCGAAGATCACCTACGAAAAAGGCTTCGAGGAGATTCAAAACTTTCAAGGACGCACCGTCCATCCGGATGGCAAAAGTTTTGATTCCGAAGGGCACATTACCGACAGCACGATTGTAAAAGCCAGCGGATTCCGCTTGGATGCCAAAACCGTGGCCCTGCCCGAAGTGGAGCCGGGAAGCATCGTCGAATATCGCTTTGAAAGACATTGGATTGGGCGCCGGCTTCGCGCATCCAGCCTGATCCTTCAACAAGATTTATTCACGCGAGACGCAAAATTCGCGATGATCCCGCTCGGGGCGTTCTACGGCATCAAGGCCACATTTACTTGGGTGGGCGTGCAATTGCCCCGCGAGCATTCCATGCATCCCATCCACGGCGGCTTCGAGCTCGACGCCAGGAACATTCCCGCGCTCCCCGATGAAGATTATTCGCCGCCGGAAGAGGAAGCCAGTTCGCGCGTCGATTACTTCTACACGCTCGATTTTGGCAAGGGCCACGAAGACTTCTGGCTGGAAGTGGGAAAACTTTGGAACACGGACTTCGAGAAATTTGCCGGCCGCAGCGGAACAGCGAAGCGCCTCGCGAACGACATGCTCTCGCCGTCCGATTCGCCCGAACAGAAATTGCGCAAGCTCTACGCCCGCGTGCAGAAAATTCGCAATCTGAGCGGTGAATCGTCGAAAACCGAAAAGGAGATCAAAGCCGAAAAGCTGAAGGAGAACGAGACCGCCGACGACGTGCTCGACCACGGCTACGCATCGTGGTTCGATCTCGACCAGTTATTCGTGGTCCTGGCGCGCGCTGCCGGTTTGCAGGCCGATCCGGCTTACGTCGCACGTCGCGACGGACCGGCTTTCGATGAGCAGGAACACAACCTTTGGCGGCTCAATGGAACGGTGATAATCGCGATGGCCGGGCCGCAAGCATTTTTTCTCGATCCCGGGTGCGAACTGTGTCCCTTCGGGCTGCTCCCGTGGGACAAAACCGCCGCGGGAGGAGTGCGCTTCGACAAACAAGGCGGCCGCGTGATGCAAACGCCCGCGCCGCGCGCAGCGGATGCAACTCGCGAGCGGCATGCCGACCTGCGGATCGCCTCTGACGGCATGCTCGAGGGCACGCTCGCCGTCAGCTACATCGGCCGCGACGCGCTCGACTGGTGGGCCCGCTTTCGCGATGAAGACGAGCGCGGAAGGAAAGCGCTGCTAACCGACGAAATCAAAGGATGGCTGCCGGAGGGCTCAGAGATAGAAATCACGAGCGTCTCGGGCGCCGCGCCGGGAGAGGACCCCTTGCACGTCGATGCCAGGCTGTCGCATGTCGGTCTCGGCATCAAAGCCGGACACCGCGTCTTGGTGCCGATCGGCGTTTTTGAGTCGCGGCAAACGAATTTCTTCCCTCACGCGCAGCGAGCCAACAGCGTCTACTTCCGCTTTCCCTATCAGCAATCCGACAGCATCACGATTCATCCCCCGCCGGGTGCGGAGTTCTCGAGCGTCCCGGAAGTGAAGCATGTGCTGTCCCACGATTTCGATTGCGATATCGTCTCGGCAGTGAAAGACCAAAATCTTCAAATCGACAGACGCATCGGCGTAAACGAATTTATGTTTTCCGTCGATCAATACACCGAAGTAAAAGCCTTCTTCGATCTAATACAATCCGGCGATGCAAGCCAAGCCGTCCTAGATCTTCAACCGCAATCCAACCCAAACTAACCCGCCCGGGCAATCTGCCGTTCGGCCCTCTCGTCGTAGCCTTTTCGTCGTAGGGGAGGGTCTTTAGACCTCCCGGCTTTCGGCCCCATTTCTCTCCGAATTCCCCTTCATTTTTCTGTTGACATATCCGTTAATGTATGTCAATCTTTCTCCGGCTCCATC
>DAITPO010000052.1:0-8126 GCA_036833535.1 Candidatus Acidiferrales bacterium
GCATCGGAAACGAAGAGCAGGGAATCGTCGGCGGTGAGCGCGGCCTGCGTGGGAGCCATGCCGAGAAGGAGAAATTCTACCGCCTCGTTGGTTTCGGTGTTCACAATCACCAGGCCGTGCGCCGCAGCGGAAGTGACATAAAGCTCGCCGCCGTCGTTTTTGAGATCGAGATCGTCGGGCACGCCGCCGATATCGAGATTGGCGAGCAGCACGCGGCGGCGCAAATCTACTACCGAGACCTGGCTCGAGCCGCCGGAAGTGATGAAGGCTTTGGAGCTGTCGGGCACGATGGCGATTTGTTCGGGGCGCGGCGCTACCTCGACGACGCCGAGCACGGCCAGCGACTTGGTGTCGAGAAGCGAGACGCTGCTGTCATCGTGATTCGAGACCAGCAGAGTTTTGCCATCGGGAGTGAGGCGCGCGATCCAGGGGCGCTGTCCGGCGTGGCCGCGAGCGACGATTTGGCGCGAGGCGCAATCGATGGCCAGAATTTCGTTCGAGCCGGAGGACGCGACGTAGGCGCGGCGTCCATCGGGCGAAAAATCGAGCGCGAAAGGCTGCGCGCCGGTGGGAATTTGCGCGACGATGGAATTCGTCCGCGTGTCGAGGACCCAGGCCACGCCCGCTGCGGAGCTGACTCCCCAAATTTCGGGGCGAGTGGGATGCGCGCGCAGGCCGCTTGGCTCGGAGCCTACTGCGATGGTTGCGATCGGAGCGAGTCTGACGAGATCGATGGCGGAGATCGTCCCGTCGGCGGTGTTGGCGATGTAGGCATTCAGACACAGGCCGGGGCGCAGATAGGCGGGAAGTTTTTCGACCCAGATGAGTTGCAGGCCGATGAGTGCGAGTATCGCGATGACGACTACGACGCGATAGTTCAGGCGAAGCTTCTTCATGAGGAGGCGCGCGGCCTGCGGCTAATCGGCGCGCTGCGCGCGGCGCTCAATTTAGCGAACGATGCAGCACGCCCGCAATCTGATTCACTTCGGCCATGAGTTGCACGAATTCCGATGGCACGATGGATTGCATGCCGTCAGAGAGCGCGCGATCAGGATCGTTATGCACTTCGACGAGCAGGCCGTCGGCGCCCACCGCGACGGCAGCGCGCGAAAGCGGCAGCACTTTATTGCGGCGGCCGGTGCCGTGGCTTGGATCAACGACGATAGGCAGATGGCTGCGGAGCTGCACGGCCGGAATAATGCTCAGGTCGAGCGTGTTGCGCGTGTGATCGCTGAACGTGCGCACGCCGCGCTCGCAGAGGATGATGTTGTAGTTGCCCTCGGCCATGATGTATTCGGCGGCCATCAGGAATTCATCGAGCGTCGCGGACATGCCGCGTTTCAGCAGAATCGGCTTTTTGGCCCGGCCGGCGCGCTTCAGGAGCGAAAAATTCTGCATGTTGCGGGCGCCGATTTGGATCACGTCGGCATAGCGCTCGACGAGATCGAGGCTTTCATTGTCGATGGCTTCGGTGACGATGCCGAGGCCGAATTTATCGCGCACGGAGGCGAGAATTTTCAGGCCCGGCTCGCCGAGGCCTTGAAAGCTGTAGGGCGAAGTGCGTGGCTTGTAAGCGCCGCCGCGAAAAAGGCGAGCACCCGCTTTTTTCACGGCTTCGGCGACAGCGAAAGTTTGCTCGCAAGTTTCAATCGCGCAAGGACCAGCAACGATTCCGACCGCCGGGCCGCCGAAGGTGACGTCGCCGAGCGGAGTGGGAATGCGGACAACCGAGTTCTCTTGCTTGATATCGCGGCTGACGAGCTTATAGGGTTTGCTGACGGGAATACATTCAACGACGCCGGACATGGCTTCGAGCGAGCCGATGTCCACAGCGCCAGTATTGCCGGTAATGCCGATAGCAGTGCGAATCGAGCCGGGAATCGGATGCGCCTTGAATCCCAGCGATTCGATGCGCTCGCAAACCGCCCGCACCTGCTCTTCAGTAGCGTGAGATTGCATCACCACAAGCATTGTCGAAAGTTTCCTTGGGTTGGCCGTCGTAGGGGAGGGTCTTTAGCCCTCCCGCCGTTCGGCCCCTTCGCATCGTGCCACTGCTTGCGAAAGTGCCGCCCAGCGAAACGAAAAGTTTACTTCATCGTTTCGAGCCCTGCAAATTCCACGGCAGAGCTGACACGGAGGGCGGTAGCTTGTGTAATTGCCGGGAATTCGGAAAATGCAGATCCCTCATCCGCCGCGGCGGATTCGGGATGACAGCGTAGGCCGGTTTTCCGGGGAATTGAAGGATGCCGCGGGCTGCGACTGTTGCAAGGTTTTCTCGGCCTCGGCGAGGGCCGCGTCGCGCTTCTGCTGTAGGTCGGCGATCGTCGGGGCGACGATTTTGTCGGGGATTATGCCTGTGCCTTCGAGCTTGCGTCCCTTCGGCGTCATCCACATGGATTCGCTGATCTCTAGAACGCTGCCGCCTTTCATTTCTCTCGGTTTCGTGATGCCGAGAACGCAGCCGCAGGTCTGCGTGCCGACTACTTTGACGCGGCCGATTTCTTGCATTCCGCCGGAGAAAATCTCGGAGGCGCTGGCGGTTCGCGGACCGACGAGCAGCGTAACGGGTCCTGTATAGATCGCCGCGCCGCGCTGGCCGGCTTCGACGTCGAGCTTCAGCTTGACGAGGCCGCCGAGCCAGGCGATGGGCTTGCCCGTGCGCGTCGAATATTTTGCGATCAAGGTCTTGTCGTTCAGAAAGTAGCCGGCTATCGCGATGACTGGATCGAGCTCTCCGCCGCCATTGCCGCGCAGATCCACGATTACGCCGGGCGCGTTTCGAAACTTTTGCAACGCGGCTTTGAACCCCTTCGCTGTTTTGTGATTGAAGCCGTTAAATTCGATATAGGCCTCGCCGGAAGGCAGGAGCCGCGATTCGACGCTTGGGACATTCGGATAAATCTGCGCCGTCAGGGTCGCGTCGAATACTGAGCCGTCGAAGCGGGCAAGCCCGAGTTTGACGGCTGAACCGATTGGCGCCGAAAAAACGTCGCGATAGACGAACAATTGATCGGCGCGCTCCGAGGATGACGACTCGCGCTTGGCAGCGGCTTCGGCGAGGCGCTCGGCGATCGGCCTGCCGTCCACGCTCAGGACGATCGTGCCCGGCTGGAAGCCCGCGCGTTGCGCTTCGGAATCCGGTTCGACCGCGGTGATCACCGTCTTGCCTTCGACTTCAGCGGCGGTGAATCCGAGGCCGGCGTGTTCGTGCAGCTTGATCTGCTTCCACTGATCGGGGGAATAGAAGCGCGTGTGGGCGTCGTGGAGTTCGCCGGTCATGCGGCGGACGGTCGCGTAGAAGGCCTCGTCGTCCTTTGCGGCGCGCACTTCGGGGAGATATTGATCGTGGATGTGATCCCAATTCACGCCGTGGAATGAGGGATCGTAGTAGAAGTCGCGAATATCGCGCCAGACGGTCTCGAAAATGTCGACGCGGGCTTGTTGGGAGAGAGGAGATTGCTCGCGCGCGGGAATCGCGCGGCTGGTTGAGCCGGCAACGAGCGCCAGCGTCAGCAGCAGAGCTAGAGAGCCGGCAACTCTGCGGAGACGCCGGGCGAATTCGATCATTTCGTGGCCTCTCTTCTGCGCGCGCGCAAGAAACGAATCTGAGAGGTGTACCGCAATTCTGGGCAACTAGGAATCGTAATTTTCGGGAGAGGTTGTATTTGTGATTGCAGACGAGCGGTCGATCGATGTCGGGACTATGCTCGAAGATGCAGGGCTAAGAGCCCGGCGCTACATAACCATTGCCGATTTTGAGTCACTTCAGACGCGTTTGCGGCGTTTCGCGAATTCCGTTACACTACTTCGTGCTGCAGGTCGATGCGGCGCTCACCGTTTGCTTTCCGGGAAATTCTGAGGGAATGGCCGAAGAACCACAGAACATAGTACCCGCCTACGAAGACGAGGACGAATACCGCCCGGAACCGACTTTGCCTCTTGCGCCGCCTGCGTGGAAGGACGGCAGCACGCGCGTTGGGATTCACACGTCGATTGCCGGTGACATAGCTGGAGCGCTGGATATCGCGCACGGACTTGGCGCAAATGCGCTGCAGATTTTTTCCTCGAGCCCGCGAATGTGGTCGCGCGATCGAGATAGCTCGCGCATTCAGGCCGCCGATGCGGCGCGGTTTCGTGAGCGGCGCGCGGCTTTAGGTCTCGGCCCGCTGGTCATCCACGACAATTATTTGATTAACCTGGCGTCGCCGGACCGCGTGCTTCGCGCCCGATCTGTGCAGGCATTTCACGGCGAGCTTGTGCGCGCGCAGGCACTGGGCGCGGATTTTCTGGTGGCACATCCCGGCGCCTGCTGCGGATCTTCCATGCAAGACGCTATTTCGGCGATTGCTGATGGATTGCGGCAAGCGGCGCGCGGGCTGAAGCTCGAAGGGCTGCGAATTCTGCTCGAGAACACGGCGGGGCAGGGCAGCTCGGTGGGTTCGCGATTTGAGGAGCTGCGCGCGATTCTCGATCTTTGCGGCGATTTGGCGATGGGCGTCTGCGTGGACACAGCGCATATATTTGCTGCGGGCCATGACATTCGCACGGCGGAGGGACTCGAACGGACGCTACAGCATGTAGAGACGACGATCGGGCTTGCGAATGTGTACGTGATTCACACAAATGATTCGAAGACGCCACTGGCATCGCGAGTCGATCGCCACGATCACATCGGCAAAGGGCATATTGGTCTGGAAGCATTCGGGCGCATTTTGAATCATCCGCTACTTGCGGGGCGCGCGTTCATTCTCGAGACTCCGATTGATAAGCCCGGCGACGACCGCCGCAACGTCGCGGCGCTCTGGAAGCTGCTGGGCAGGGAAGTGCCGAAGCAGCGGCGGGGGCGCGATGGCTTCGCGATTCGGCACCGCGTGAAAGCGCGAACGGCACGCCGAACCGGCCGCGCGCACCCGAGCGAGCGACCACGAAAAGCGGCTCGCGCGAAGGCCGCCGCACGCCGCGCCGCGCTGAAATCACGAAGACGAGGGAACTGATCTTGGGCCAGTACGATCCACGCGCGATTGAAGAGAAGTGGCAGAAGGTGTGGGACGAGCAGCACGCCTTCTACGCCGACGTCGATCCTTCGCGCCCGAAATATTACATGCTGGAAATGCTGCCGTATCCCTCCGGCACGATGCACATGGGCCACATGCGGAATTACACCATCGGCGACGCCGTGGCGCGCTTCCGCTGGATGCGCGGCTATAACGTGCTGCACCCAATGGGCTGGGACGCGTTCGGCTTGCCCGCGGAAAATGCGGCGATTCAGCGCGGGATCGATCCGCGCGAATGGACAAAACAGAACGTTGCCGAATTCAAGCGCGTCTTGAAGCGCTTCGGTTTCAGCTACGACTGGCGCAAGGAAATTTCCACCTGTGAGCCGGAATACTATCGCTGGAATCAGTGGTTTTTCCTGCGGATGCTCGAGCGCGGAATCGCGTATCGCCGGAAGAGCCGGGTGAATTGGTGCCCGAAATGCCAGACCGTGCTAGCGAACGAGCAAGTGGTGAACGGCTGCTGCTGGCGGCACGAAGATACGCTGGTCGAGGCGCGCGAGATCGAGCAGTGGTTTCTGAAGATCACACAATATGCGGAACAGTTGCTCGAGGACATGAAGGAGATCGAGGAGGGGTGGCCCGAGCGCGTTCTGACCATGCAGCGGAACTGGATCGGAAAGTCGAAGGGCGCGCGGGTGCGATTTGCGGTCGAGGGCGTTGACGCGACGATCGAAGTGTTCACGACGCGCATCGATACGATTTACGGCGCTACGGCTGTAATTCTTTCGCCGGAACATGCGCTGGTGCCGAAGTTGCTTGGCGGAGCTTCGGTGCCGCCCGGAGCGCACGAGGAATGGGATCGCCTGCGCAAGCGCGTTTTGAAGACTGAGGAAATTGCCACCGCCGAAAAAGAGGGCTTCTTCACCGGCCGATACGCACTGAATCCATTTTCGGGCGAGAAAACTCCCATCTGGGTGGCTAATTTCGTCCTGGCGGAATACGGTACGGGCGCGGTGATGTCCGTGCCGGCGCATGATGAGCGCGATTTCGAGTTTTCTCGGAAATACAAATTGCCGGTGCGCGTTGTCGTGCAGCCGCTGAATTCTGCGCCGCTCGACGGGGAAACGATGACTGCTCCGTTCGTCGAGCACGATCAGGGCACGCTCGTCGCGTCCGGGGCGTACTCAGGACTCTCTCCAGAGCGGGCGATCGAGAAAATGACGTCCGATGCCGAGGCGCGCGGCTTCGGCAATGCCCAGATCACTTACCGGTTGAAGGACTGGGGCATCTCGCGGCAGCGCTATTGGGGCACGCCGATTCCCGTCATCTACTGTCCGAAATGTGGCCTGGTGCCCGTGCCCGACGATCAGTTGCCGGTGAAGCTTCCAGAAAAAGTGGCGCTCGTTGAGACGGGGAAATCGCCTCTCGCCACCGCGCCCGACTTCGTGAACGTGAAGTGTCCGAAATGCGGCGAGGCGGCGCGGCGCGAGACGGACACGATGGATACCTTTGTCGATTCATCGTGGTATTTCTATCGCTACACCGATCCGCATAACGACAAAGCGCCCTTCGACAAAGAAATCGTGCGGCATTGGTTTCCGATCGACCAGTACGTCGGCGGAATCACACACGCGATTTTGCATTTGCTCTATTCGCGATTTTTCACCAAGGTGATGCGCGATATCGGATTGGTGCGAATCAACGAGCCCGTGACGCGCCTTTTCACGCAGGGGATGGTGCAGAAGGGCGGTGTGGCCATGTCGAAGTCGCGCGGAAACGTGGTCGGCGCGATCGAGATGGCCGAGCAGTACGGCTGCGATACCGGGCGGCTCTATACGCTGTTCGCTGCGCCGCCGGAGAAAGACTTGGAGTGGAGCGAGCAGGCGATCGAGGGTTGCTCACGCTTCTTGCAGCGCGTTTACCGGCTTGTGGACGCGCACGCGGAGCGTTTGCGCGGCGTAAAGTCGCTTACCTACGACGGTTTCGATATCGCGCGCGCGACGGAGAAGGAAAAGGCGCTGCTGCGCAAGGCGCACCAGACGCTGAAGCGAATCACACGCGATTTTGAGCAGCGCTGGCATTTCAATGCTTCGGTGGCGCTGATCATGGAGCTTTTCAACGAGCTGCACGCGCGGGAGCCGCTCGGCGAGGACGCGAATCCAGCGGTGATCAAGAAAGTATTCGAGATGATGGTGCTGATGCTCGCGCCGATCACGCCGCATATCGCCGAGGAACTTTGGGAAATGCTCGGAAACGCCGGCGGGATCATGAAGCGGGGTTGGCCTGATTATCGCGAAGAACTCGCCGCCGAAGAAGAGTACGAAATCGTGGTGCAGATTAACGGCAAGGTGCGCGCGAGACTATTGGTGGCCGACGGTCTCGGTGAAGATGAATTGCGCGAGCGCGTGATGGCAGATGCGCACGTCGCGGCGCTGGTGGCGGGAAAAACGCTGGCAAAGGTGATTGTGGTGCCGAAGCGGCTCGTCAATATCGTGTTGAAGTGAAAGGAGCGCAGTGAGCGTCAAGAAAGGAATCGTCGTCCTCGATTTCGGCGGGCAATATACGCAACTCATTGCGCGGCGCATCCGCGAGCAGGAAGTGTTCTCCGCGATCCTGCCGTGCAACGCGAAGCTGGAGGAAATTCGCCGGCACGATCCGATCGGAATCGTGCTCTCAGGCGGACCAAGCTCCGTTTACGACAAAGACGCGCCCGTTTGCGATCCGGAAGTGCTGCGCCTCGGCGTTCCAGTGCTGGGCATTTGCTACGGAATGCAGTGGATGGCCCACGCGCTCGGCGGCGACGTGCAGAAAGCTGACCGCCGCGAATATGGACGCGCGCAACTCGAGCGAGAGGGCGAGTCCAAGCTGTTTAGCGGCGTTCCACGCAGCCTCAAGATCTGGAACAGCCATGGCGACCACGTCGTCGGGCTCCCGCAAGGATTCGTCGTCACGGGACGGACATCGAATGCCGTGGCCGCCATCGAAAATGCGGCCGCGAAACTGTGCGCGGTCGAATTTCATCCCGAGGTATTGCATACGGATTGCGGCACGGAGATTCTGCGGAATTTTGTCTTTGAAATTTGCGGCGCGCAGAAGAATTGGAGCCGCGCCGGCTTCATCGACGAAACG
>DAITPO010000052.1:8226-23099 GCA_036833535.1 Candidatus Acidiferrales bacterium
GAAGAGGCGCGCAAGCTTTCGGAGAAATCGGTGAACGGCGCCGGCAAAATCCGCTTTTTGGTGCAAGGGACGCTGTACCCCGACGTGATTGAATCCGTCTCCGTGAAAGGCCCTTCGGCAACGATCAAGACGCATCACAACGTGGGCGGCCTGCCGAAGGACATGCCCTTCGAATTGATCGAGCCGCTGCGGGATTTGTTCAAGGACGAAGTGCGGCGCATCGGCAGGGAACTCGGCTTACCCGAGGAGATTCTGGTGAAACACCCGTTCCCAGGCCCGGGACTCGCCGTGCGCCTGCTCGGCGAGATCACGCCGGAGCGCCTGGAGACACTTCGAGCTGCGGACGCAGTCGTCGTGGAAGAGATTCGCCGCGCGGGGCTTTACGAGAAAGTCTGGCAGGCGTTCGCCGTTCTTCTTCCCATTCGCAGCGTCGGGGTCATGGGCGACGGCCGGACGTACGGCGACACCGTCGTCGTGCGCGTGGTGGATTCGCAAGACGCGATGACAGCCGATTGGTCGCGATTACCCAGGGAAGTGCTGGAGCGAATTTCGACACGAGTAGTGAACGAAGTCGCGGGAGTAAACCGCGTCGTTTACGACATCAGTTCGAAACCGCCGAGCACTATCGAGTGGGAATGAAAGGGCCGAGTACCAGCTGACTCAGAAGTCGTACGCCCTAACGGTTCGCCATTTTCTGGGCCATGTACAGCAGCAGCCGCCGGTCCGGCTCTTCGAGCCGTCCCAGTAGACGCCGCATCCGCCCCAGGAAACGCGCCTCTTTCCCCTTGCTGCCCCAGGCGATATCATCAGCCGACTTCCGCTTGGGAAGGTTCGGCAGCTCAGGAGGCTCCTCGCCATCGTAGAACAGTTGATAGAGAGGGATCTCCATCGCGCGCGCCAGCTTTTCGAGCGTCTCGATCGCCGGAACGGTGTGGCCGTTCTCGACGCGCGAGATGTAGCAACGAAGCAAGCCGGTGCGCTTTTCGATGTCGCCCTGTGATAGTTTCTTGGTTTCGCGTAACAGACGTAGCCGATCGCCGATAATCATGCGTGTAGTGTTAACATAGCCATTAGCTGGCTGCAAGTACAAAGTGCGACTTTTAAGCGATTTTTCGCGTCCAATCTGGGTGTAACCAGAACCTCATGCCCAACGTCCCAAAAGATGTGGCTGCATCTGCCCAAGCGATTCCCGCTCTCGGGGTTCTGACCGCTGGTCAGAAAGATGAGAGGGAACTGGTCCGACTGGCCCAAAATGGCACAGTCGAAGCCTTTGAGGAGCTTGTCCGCCGGCACCAGCAGCGGGTGTTTGCAGTCGTTGCACGAATTTTGCATAGACGCGAAGACGTGGAAGAGATTGCCCAGCAAGTATTTCTGAAGGCTTACGTCTCCATACGCCGGTTTGACATGCGCTCGGCGTTTTCCACATGGCTGTACAAGATAGCGGTGAACGAGTGCTGGGATTCCCTGAGGAAAAAGAAAGTACGGCCACTGGTCTACGAATCAGACCTTTCGGAAGAGCAGGTCCAGCGCCTCGATTCCTATGCGACGGTCGGCCGAAGCCCAGCCGGCCCGGATGAGCAGGCCCAGGCACGGGAGCTAGTGGAGCTACTGCTATCGAGCCTGTCGGAAGAAGATAAGCGGATTTTGTTGCTGAAGGAAGTGGAAGGGCTGTCGGTACAGGAAATCGCCGAGATCTTTGGATTGAACGTAAATACAGTCAAGGTCCGGATGTTTCGCGCCCGGGCGGCCATGATGGATGTTTACCGCCGCCGCTTCGGCGCAGACGGCCGGGTGCAAGCGAAAGAAAGGAGGGGATGAGCCATATGGACGAGCGAACGAAGTATCAAGCCTGTCCGGAGTACGAGGCCGTCCTCGAGGACTATGTATCGGATGAACTGGTCGGCGCGGAGAAGGATCGCGTCGCGGCTCACCTGCATGCTTGTGCGGGTTGTGCCGCGGCGGTTGATGCAACGCTGCACGGCCGTTCGATCTTGCGTTTGGCTGGAGACGCCGCCGAGGACCCGGGGCCATTTTTCACGCGCCGGGTGATGTCGCGGATCCAGGCGCTGGACCAGCGCTCCGCGCCGGAGAGGAGCTTCTGGAAGCCGCTCGAGATATTGGCGCTGCGCGCCGTGTGGGCTTCGGCAGCTGCGATCACCTTGCTCGTGGCCTACGGGAACTTAGCCGGCGTGCCGACGAAACCGACGGTTGCTGAGGTTCGCTCCGCGGATCAGGGTGGATTGTTCGCCGATCCTATGACCGTGCCGTCGAGCCAAGATGAGATGTTTATGAAAATTACGGACACGCGCCATGGAGAATAATAGCGTACAGCGGAAGGCCGGGATTCTGGTGGCGGCGGTGTTTCTTCTCGGTGTCGTCTTCGGCGGCGTGGGCGCGCACTACCTGGAAGTCAGGACCAACGGAGCGCACACCATTTCCGGATATCCCAAGCATGCCGAGGTCATCAAGCAGCTCACACTGCAGGTCGGCTTGACGCCCGATCAGGAGAAACAAGTCACCGCGGTCGTCGACGACGTCCGCGCACGCATGCACGAACTCTCGCAGCAGCAGAAGCCTCAGGCCGATGCGATCCGCGCCGAAGGACGCCAGCGGATTCGCGCTCTCCTCACTCCCGAGCAGCAGCCCAAGTACGAAAAGTTCCTGCAGCAACTCGACGCCGATCGTGCCCAAGCCGAAAGCCAGCGCTAAGCCTCGTCGCGCGTCATCTTTACCGACGCGACGCCGTTGGTGTTTGCAGGGGAGGGTCTTCAGACACCGCCGAGGGGCAGCTCCGTTTCTTTGTGGCGATAATTCGTGACGTGATATCGGCAGAAAACTTCAACGGCAGGCCGAAATGCGGGAGGGTCTGACGACCCTCTCCCACGAGAGAGAAATCTAGAAGGGAATATCTTCGTCCGAGATTTCCGGGCCGGCTTGCGGCATTGAATCATCCGGTCCCGGCGCGTCCATATCACCGTGCGAGCCTCCACCCATTCCTGAACCCGCTCCGGCTCCGGCGCCCGCGGACATGCTCTCCGCGCGCGACGTAAGCATTCTCATCACGTTCGCGACGATCTCGACTGAGGTCTTCTTCTGTCCATCCCGCTTGTCTTCCCACTGCCGCGATTGAATGCGGCCCTCGATGTAGACGAGGTGCCCTTTCTTCAGATACTGCTGCGCGATCTCGGCCAGCTTTGACCACATGACGATGCGATGCCACTCGGTTCGCTTCTGCCGTTGGCCCGACCGGTCGGTGAACGTCTCATCGGTAGCCATCGAGAAATTGCATACGGCCTGGCCTGTCCCGGTGAAGCGCGTTTCCGGATCTTTGCCCAACCTGCCCACGAGAATCACTTTGTTGACGGACATAAAAACACCTGCCTGTTTAGAGACTGCGGAGGTTTCCGCTGAGGCGAGTATAACCGAAGTAGGCCGCGGAGCGCTGGGAAACGGGTTTAGTGCGGGGTGGTAGCCGCAGGCACGCGCGGCGACAATTCGCGAACGTGCGCTTCGGCGCGGCGCGCTTCATCCGTGCCGGGGAATTTGCTGACCACAGTGCGAAACTGCCGCAGCGCGCTGGCCTTTTGGCCTGTGGCCAGCATGGCCTCGCCCTTTTTCAGCGATGCCGCGGCGATTTTGAAACTCTTCGGATAATTCACCAGCACCAGATCGTAGGCCGCCATGGCGTTCGGATAATCGCCCTGCGCGTAGCTGATCTCGCCGAGATAGAACTGTGCGTTCCCGGCGAGATCGGAGCTTGGAAAATTTTTCAGAAAATCGCCGAACTCCTGCCGCGCGAGATCGTTCCGGCCGCTGCTGAAATCGCGCAGCGCATTTTGATAGAGCGTATCCGATGAAATCGGAGACGGAACTGACGGCGGCTGCGCCATCGAAGTGGGTGGCGCGGACCCCGCGCCGGCGCCACCGCCGCCGGCCGTCGATGATCCGGGCAGCTTGGCGTCGATGCTCTGCAGCAAGTTTTGTATATCGGTGAGCTGCTGCGAAAGTTTGCCGACGCGCGCTTGCATGTCCTGCATGTTGTCGGAGAGCCCTTGCGATTGCGTGGCCAGCGTATCCACGCGCGCGCCGGTATTCGCCTGCGCGTCCTGGAAAGTCTTCTGCAGCGCGCCCATCTGATTGTTGACGCGATTTTCCGAATCGAGCGATTGGTTCACGAGCGTTCGAAGCTCGGCCAAGCGCTGATCCATCGCGCTGCGCATGTCCTGCTGGCCCTGCAGCAACTGGGCCACCGACTGCTGCAGCTCGATGATTTCACGCGCCACCGCCGATGCAGGCTGCGGCGCGATCAATTGTCCCGCGAACGCCCCAAGAAATACCGCCGCGACAACCAGTGCTACCGTTCCCTTGCGCGACATCCGTCCTCCTTGCCGTCGCGCGGGCGTCGTGGAGCTTCCTGCCCTTCGACGCCCGGCGAACCGTTTCGTCCGTTCCAGCTTACTGCGACCGCACGAAGTGCGCACGCCGATTCTGCTGCCAGCAGGTTTCCGAATGCTCGCTGCAGAATGGCTTCTCCTTGCCGTAACTCACCGTGGTCATGCGATCAGTGGGAATTCCGAGCTGGATCAGGAAATCCCGTGCCGCCTGCGCGCGCCGCTCGCCGAGACCCAAATTGTATTCGGTTGAGCCGCGCTCGTCGCAATGGCCCTCGATGCTCACTTTAATCTGCGGATAGGAGCGCAAAAATTCCGCCGTTCGCGTCAGCGCGGAACGCGCGTCAGCCCGCAAGTCCGACTTGTTGAAATCGAAATACGCGTCTTGTACGTTCTGGCGGAAAAGCTCGTCCATCCCCGGCTGCGCTGCAGGAGGCGCTTCCGCAGCGGCCGCCGCTACGGTGATGCGCACGCTGGCCGTGGCCGAGCCGCCTGGACCATTGGCCGTGATTTGATACGTGGTCGATTCCGCCGGCGTTACGGTCGTTGTGCCTGAAGGCGCCACGCGGCCGACTCCCGGAGCGAGATTAAGATCCGTCGCGTCCGTGGACGACCAGGTCAACGTCACCGCTTCGCCCGGATTGATGGAGGTGGTCGAAGCGTTGATCGTTACGGTCGGCTGAGCCGGAGCTGGCGCCGGCGCGGCAGCGGGTGGCGCGGCACCGACTTGCTTCTTACATCCGCCCGCGAGCAAAGCGAATCCCGCCAGGCAGCACACCATTGCAACTTGTCGCAAAGAATAGTCCTTCATCAAAAGTCCTCCTTCGGCGCTACCTCTATCATCGGCGATGGCTGGAACCCGCGCCGGAAATTTGTACTACGATTGGGCCCATGAAAATCGTTGACGCCGCAGCGTGTTTCCGTATCTGCAAGCGCTAAGCGGCGAGTTGGAAAGCGTATTTGTCACTTTGGAGACCAATTCGGCGATTCGTTCTGGCCGGAGAACGTGAGCTGCTTCGGCTCGCTCCCGTCGGCAAGCATCGTCCAAATTTGGCGCGTCCCGGTTCGCGTGGATTCAAACACGAGATGCCGGCCGTCGGGCGCCCAGCTCGGCCGTTCGTTGCGTCCGGCATCGCGCGTCAATTCGACGAGCGCGCGGCTCACGATATCCATAATGTAGAGATCGAAATTTCCCGATGGCCGCCGCCAGGCAAATGCCAGAAGCTGCCCGTTCGGCGACCATGCCGGATCGACGACGTAGCCCATGTCGGGCATGGCGATCTTTTCAATGTTCGAGCCGTCCGCGTTCATCTGGTAGAGAACCGGCTCGCCGCCGCGGTCGCTCACAAATATGATTTGCTGTCCGGTCTTCGGGTTCCACACCGGCGAAGTGCTGACTGCTTTCATCAACGTGAGGCGGTGCATGTGCCCGCCGTCTCCGTCCGTCACGACGATTCCCTGATCTCCCATGGCGCTCGACATAAATGCCAGCTTCGACCCATCCGGCGACCACGCCGGTGCGCTGTTGGTGCCTTTGAATCTTGGAAAGCTGATGAGCCGGTTCGATTCGGCAGAGTACAGGCAAATTTGCGGTGAAATGAGTTTCTGGTACGGCGCGAAGCACGTGAATGCGATGCGCGTGGCATCCGGAGACCAGCGCGGCGTCAGCGCGATCGTGCCGAGGTGCGTGATCTGGTGCTGGTTCGCGCCGTCGTAATCCATCATCCAGATTTCCTTGTTTCCGCTGCGGCCGCTTACGAACGCGATCTGCGTGCTGGCGATGCCTGGAAGCCCGCCGCTGAGGCGCGCAATAATGTCATCGGCAAATTGGTGCGCGAGCTTACGCGCGTCGCCGTCGGTGGCGCCGCCGCGATAGATTTTCTGCAGCACGGCTTGGCCAGTCGCGGAACGAACGTCGAAGAGATTTCCGTTGGCGGCAAGATTCGACCCTTCTGTGTCCAGGCTGCCGAACGCCAACATGAAGGCGTTCGCTGGAGCTGCGCTCCAATCGGTGGGCCGCAATTGCCCCGGCTGCGTCGGAACGCTCGGCGGATAAAAGCTCGGGCTGACCAATTCGACGATGCCGCTGTACTCGAGGTCGTTCCAGAGCACATCGTGAAATGTTTTTTCGAGTGGCTGCGCGGGCGCCGCGCTCGCGCCGAAGTCCGCGACCGCCAGCCGCGCCTTCGCGACGCCGATGCCCGTGCCGGTCTTGAACCAATCCTGTGCCGCTGCGGGCCGCGCCACGCAAAGCATGGTAACGAGCGCGGCGAGCAACACCACGCCACGAATCCCGAATCGAATCACCGCCCGCGATTCCATTTTCACTCCCGCTCTCCTATTCGCCATAAACCCCACAGCCGTCTCGCTCCCCGCGAACGCGCACGCTGGATACCGGCCTACTAGCGTCGAAAATCGAACCAGTACGTCACATTCACAGAGCCGCCGCTGTAGTCTCCGGGCAACGGTTGCAGCGGGTCCGAAGCGCGAAGCGCGCGGATCCCGGATGTATCCACCGAAGCGTTTCCGCTGGATTGCGTCACCTGAATATTTGTAATCGAGCCGTTACGGGTGATAGTGAAACTTATTTCCGCTCGCGGTGCCGCGTGTATCCCTGGATCGATGGTTGCTTGTAACCAATTGCCGCTCACTCGCCGCTGCACGGCTTCCACGTACCACGAGTACTTTTGTCCGAAATTTCCACCTCCAGCGCCATTGAAACCCATACCGGCCTGCGTCGTTCCGGTGCCCATCGTGAATGTGGTCGCCGCAGAGTAGGGAACTGCCGGCGTTCCACCGCCGCCGTATGGCACGGCGTTTTGCGGCGGCGGCGTTTTGTTCTCGAGCAACTTTGAAGGCTTCGATACATATTTCGACGGCTTGTTCTTCTCAAATTTCGGAATCGGCGTTGCGTCTTCCACCTTCGGCTTTGGTTGTGGCTCCGTTTTGTAGAGCCCCTTGCTCTCGTCCACCACGCGGCTTTCCGTGACCGTATCCGGCTGCGGCAGCGGCACAGCTGGAACAGCCGCCGGTACGCTTCCGACGATCCCCACGGAGATCGAACCGCCCGGCCCTCCCCAATCGCCCTCGTGCGGCGTCGCTTTCATCAGAAAAACCATGCCGGCAAAGAGCGCCACATGAAAAATCGCGGAGAGCTTGAGCGCTCCTTTGAGACTTTCGACCGGAGGTTCGTAGAAGGCGTCCATATCACTGCGATTGAGCGCGCTCGGTGAGGGGTTTGGTGACGATCTGCACGTTGAGCACGCCCGCCTGCTGCAGCGCGTCGAGCACCGTGGTCACGCTGCCGAACGGCACGGTCTCATCGCTGCGCAGAAAAACGGGCTGATGAGCTGGGTCGGTTGTTTTTGCACGAACCTGGTTGCCCAGGTCATGAATATTGATGGGCGTATCTCCGAGATAGACGCGCTGCGAGCGGTCGATGGTAACCACCAGCCGCGCCTCCGAGATTTCTTTCACCGTCTTGGTCTTCGGCAGATCCACTTCGATGCCCGATTGCAAAATCGGCGCCGTGATCATGAAGATCAGCAGCAGCACCAGTACGACGTCCACAAACGGAACGATATTGATATCGGAGAGCGTCGAGCCGGTTTCGCGCGAAGTTTGCGGCATAGCGTCAGCTATAAAGCGTCTCGATGCGCGAGACGAATTCCATAGTGAAATTGTCCATCCGCGATGCTTCCGAGCGCACTCGTTGCAGATAGTGGTTGTAGGCAATCACCGCGGGGATCGCCGCGAAGAGTCCAGCTGCCGTGGTGACGAGCGCCTCGGCAATGCCCGGCGCCACAACGCGAAGGCTCGCCGCGCCCGCGGTGCCCAAGCCTTCAAATGCGTCCATCACTCCCAACACCGTTCCGAAAAGCCCGATGAACGGCGATACCGATCCAATCGTCGCCAGCGCGGGCATCCACTTCTCGAGCGCGCGCACCTCTTCCGCGGAACTTAACTTCATCTCCACGCCGATGGCATTCACGTTCTTCGGCTTCCCGCCACTGGGGTTTGTACCGACTACTTGGCTCTGCAATTCGCGAAAGCCTGCTTCGTATAGATTCGCCAGCGGCGAACCGCCCGCCGCGGCGCGCAGCGTCCGCGGATCAGCCAGCCCACGGCCGGAGCGAAATACTTGCAGAAATTTTTTCGTTTGCGGTTCGATGCGGCTAAACAGCCGCGATTTCGCAAGGATGATGGCCCAAGAATATAGAGAGAGGAAGAGAAGGATTGCGAGGACGATTCTTGCTATCCAGCCTGTTTGCTCGACTAGAGCTTGAATCCTTCCTTGATAGAACAGCGCAGCGATTCCGAAAATTGTGTCCCCCCAGAAATTGTATCGTAATCCGACCGAATTTTAAGTTAGCACATGCGAAAAGCGCGGTCAAAGCAGCCACCCGCAATTGCTTTTCGCGGTGCCGTCTTACGCGTCACAGTCTACTCTGTCTGCCGCGCGCGAATCGCTGTGCTAAGATGAGAGTTTCCATGAGCGAGAGTATCCACATTTCCCTCGAATCGCTGGTTTCGCGCGCTGCGGCGGGAAGCAATGCGTCCAGCGCGGCTGCGCAAACCCCCGCTCTTCAATATGATGCGGCTTCCCTCGCCTCGGTGACGCCAGGATCCGGCAAAAGTTTCTATATCGAGACGTTCGGCTGCCAGATGAACGTCCACGATTCGGAGAAAGTTGTGGGCGTGCTGGCCGGACGGGGCTACCGGCAGGTCGAGAAGCTCGTCGACGCGGATCTCATTTTTTACAACACCTGCAGCATTCGCGAGAAAGCCGCCCAGAAAGTTTTCTCGCGTCTGGGCGAGTTTCGCGGCGCCCCGGGCGAAAACAAGATCATCGGTGTGCTCGGCTGCCTCGCGCAGCAGGAAGGCGAGGACATTTTCGAGCGCGCGCCGTGGGTCAGCCTCGTCTGCGGCTCGGCCAGCTATCGCAAGCTCCCCGAATTTTTGGCGCGGCTCGAATCCGGCGGCCGTCGCGTGATGGGCCTCGATCTCGATACCGACGAGACCTTCGAGACCGAGCTGACGCGCCGCGACAATCCCATTCGCGCCTATCTCACCATCATCGAAGGCTGCGACTATGCCTGTGCGTACTGCGTCGTGCCGCACACCCGCGGCCCGGAACGCAGCCGCCGCAGCGACGCGATTCTTTCCGAGACGCGCCGCTTAGCCGATTTGGGCTACAGCGAAATTCAACTCCTCGGCCAGACTGTGAATTCCTATCGCGATCCCGGCCCGCGCAAGCTGAATTTCGTAGATCTGCTCCTCGAGGTAGCCGCCGTGGCAGGAATTCGCCGCGTGCGCTTCACGACGTCTCATCCCAACGATTTCACTCGCGAAATCGTCAGCGCCATCGAGGAAACACCCGCCCTCTGCAATCACATTCATCTCCCGGTCCAATCCGGCGCGACGCCTATCCTGAAGGCCATGCTGCGCACCTACACGCGCGAAGAATATCTCGAGAAGATCGATTGGATTCGCAGCGCTCGCCGCCCGATTAGCATCACTTCCGACATCATCATCGGCTTCCCCGGCGAAACCGATTCCGATTTCGAGGCAACTCTCTCGCTACTGGACCGCGTCCAGTATGATGGCGTGTATTCTTTCAAATATTCGCCGCGGCCCAACACTCCGGCGCAGTCGATGGCTGACGCCATCCCTGAGGAAGAGAAGAGCCGTCGCTTGGCGGTGCTCATGGAGCACCAGCGTCAAATTCAAATCGCGCTCAACGAAAAGCTCGTCGGCGAAGAATTCGAAGTCCTCGTGGACGCCCACCACTCGGCTCGCAATCAGTGGGGCGGACGCACCTCATGCAATCGAGTTGTAAATTTCACTTCGCGGCGCGAAAATCTTCTGGGAGAATGCCTGCAAGTAAAGGTCACGCGCTCGGGACCCAACAGCCTGGTCGGCGAGCACTTGGTCTGAGTCTCCGGGAGGTACCATGGAACTCGAGGTCAAGATTCGCGGTCTGATGATGGATCCAGTGACCAACATGCCTGTAGTGGTCCTCAAGGAAACGCAAGGCAGCGGCGTGCTACCCATCTGGGTGGGCATCTACGAAGCCAACGCCATCGCGCTCGAAATCGAGAAAGTGCAGACGCCGCGGCCGATGACGCACGATCTGCTGAAGAATGTCCTCACCGGTCTCAATGTTCACGTGCATCGCGTAGTCGTCTGCGATCTGCGCGACGACACGTTCTACGCGCTCATCTGGATGGAACGCGACGGCCAGATGATGTCCATGGACGCGCGCCCAAGCGATGCTCTGGCGCTCGCTCTGCGCCTCGACTGCCCCATCTTCGTCGAAGAAGATGTGATCAAGACCTCGAAAGTCTCCACCGCCGCCGCCGAACGCGGCACCAACGAAGAACTTCGCAAATGGCTAGAGAACCTAAGCGACGAAGACCTAGGCCGCTACAAGATGTAAGTAGCGCTGGCGTCCCGCCGGCATCCGACGACGTTGATCCTGCCAGGAGCGTTGAACACGCGCGGTCTAACGGCGTCAAATACGTCCATGCCTTTACCTCTCGCGCCGCCCATGATTGCGCCGTTTGCCGACGTCTACGTCGTAAGAGCCGGCGGGGACGCCAGCGGTACAACACCCGGCTCCCGGCAGTTTGAGCCTCAATGCCATTGGCCGTCCGGTGCTGCTTTTTTTGCTTGAACTATGGCTTTAGCCTCTGTACAGTGAGCCCCACCGGGTAGTGCTGAATCTTCAGGCCTCTCCCATATATAGGCCTGCGGTTGCCGGGGAAGGGAACGGTGTTCGGCTTGGCCTGCGTCCTCGCGGTTGCCAATCAAAAAGGCGGCGTCGGTAAGACCACCACCGCCATCAATCTCGCCGCTGCCATCGCTCTTCGCAAGAAGAAAACGCTGCTCATCGATCTGGATCCGCAAGCAAACGCAACGATCGCTTTTTTTGATCCCGCGGAGCTTCAGGCTTCCATGTTTGACATCTTCAGCGATCATCCCGTGGCGCTTGCGAGTGTTATCCGTCCGACGAAAGATCCGAATCTCTTTGTGGCGCCGTCGCGTCTCGCGCTGGCGAAGCTCGAGCAGCAGCTCGCGGGACAATTCGACGCGCCCTTCAAATTGAAGGACGCGCTCACGCCGATATTGCACGAATATGATTACATCGTGATGGACACGCCGCCGGCACTTGGCATTCTCACGGTCAATGCTCTCGTCTCCGCAACGCATCTCCTGGTCCCGATTCAAGCCGCTTATTTCGCCATCGAAGGCACCGACGATCTGCTCGAAACTTTCGGCCGCATCCGCTCGCGGCCGAATCCCGAGCTGAAAATTCTCGGCGTGGTTATCACGCTCTTCGACAAACGCACCAACATCTCGCGCGACACGCACGAACAGATTCGCGCGACGTTTGGCAGCGCATTATTTAAAACGCGCATCAGCAAGAATGTGCGCCTCGAAGAAAGCCCGGCCTACAAGGAAACGATTTTCAGTTTCGCGCCGAAATCTTCCGGCGCCGAAGAGTATCGCAAGCTCGCCCTGGAGGTATTGCAACGTGTCGAGGAAGATAGGGTTACCCGTCACTCTCAAGATGCGGCATGACGCGCACTACGTCGAGACGCTAGCCAGCTACAGCGGCGCGTCCATCGGCCGCATGATCCCGATCGAGAAAGTGCGCCCGAATCCGGATCAGCCGCGCAAGACCATCGGCGATATCCGCGAGCTCGCCGATTCGATCCGCGAAAAGGGCGTGCTCGAGCCGCTGCTCGTGCGCTTCGTTCCGCGGGAAGACACTTACTACATCATCTCCGGCGAGCGCCGCTATCACGCCTCGCGTGCCGCGGGCCTGCACGAAGTTCCGTGCATCGAGAAGATCGCCGACGACGCCGAAACCCTCGAGCTTGCGCTGATCGAAAACTTACAGCGCAAAGACCTGACCGCTTTCGAAGAAGCCGACGGCCTTTCGCGCCTCGCCGAGCATTTCGACTACACGCACGACGACATCGCCCGCAAAATCGGCAAAGCGCGCTCCTCAGTCACCGAGACGCTTTCTATTCGCGTGATTCCGGAGCCCATCCGCAACGCCTGCATCGAGAAGGGAATCACAACTAAATCGCTGTTGCTCCAAGTCGCGCGCCAGCCGAATGAGAAGAAGATGCGCGAAATGGTCGAGCGCATCGCTGCCGGCGGCCTCTCCCGCGATGAAGCCCGTCGCGCCCGCCAGGAAGAAAATGTGCCGGCGCCGCGCCCGCAACCATTCCTTTTCGATTTTCAGCCGGAAGACAATTCGTTCCGCCTGCGAATTCTCTTCCGCAAGAGCAACGTAAGCCGCGACGAGCTAGCATCCACGCTGCGCGCCATCTTGCGCGACATCGAATCCGGCGACATCTCAAGCTCGGCCGCCTGAACCCGGGCAACGATCGCGTCAAGCCCAGTAACGGAGGGGTCTTCAGAGTCTGTCTGAGGACTCGATGAACAGGCCCTCAGCGGCTGAAGCCGAACTGATTTCGCGACACTTGCGGCATGACTAAAGTCATGCCCTGACAAAACTCCGCAGTTGTCACAAAGGGTCTTCAGCCCTCCCGCCTTTCGGCCCCGTCTTCGCTCCTACTCTCTATTTGCGCTTACGCAGCCGCCTCCCACATTCCACTCGAACTTCCTCCCCGCCTTTGCTACGGTTCAATTATGGGTGCTCCAACAAAGCCGCCAGCCCGTCCCGAACTCCGGCGCCGCAGCCGGCGCGTGAAGGCGCACATCCAGGTGGTGGTGCACCGGCATCAAGGCGGCGGAAGCTCGGAAACCGCCGGCACGCTCGTCGTCAACGCTCATGGCGCTCTGCTTCTCCTGGCAATGCCCGTAGTCCCCGGCGAGCTCATCAGCCTCAGAAATCCGGCAACGGACGACGAAATTCTCGCGCGCGTAACGTCGATGGGCACGCGCCTGCTCGGCAAGACGCAAGTAGGCGTCGAATTCATCAAGCCCGAGCCCGATTTCTGGAAAGTCGAAGATCGCCCCGAAAATTGGGCGCGCAAGTCGCCGCGGCGCGCCGAGGAAGTCACGGCCAAGCCCCGCAGCTAGGAGCGAACTGCAACAACGTCGCTTCGCTTGAAATTCAGAAACGACCACTTTGACGTTCCCCGAAAAGTGAAATCTGGTAATTCACGGCGGGCCGTTACGAAACGACCCAAAGCAGGCCACGAATTACCCACGGGAGATTTGTCATCGGGCACGCGACGGTGATTGCGTCCAGCGTGCGGTAGGTCCGTCGAGGGGCTGCCGGTGGGTGGTAAAAACCCCCGTTTTCACGCGATTAGAAATGAAGTGGACCGTTTGTTTTCTTGCGGTTACAACGATTTCTAATAATTTTGCACGCGATTAGAATTTCACGATTTTCGCGCCTCCCTGAGGCTCGTAGTTGAGGCGGAACGAAGCGCGATTAGCCAAATTCAGAGCACCTCCGCGTACATTTAAAGCAAACCGGTCGCCATAGCGTTAGTGTGTGCGAGATCGCCATCCGATGGGCCTCGGCGGCTGAAATGGTGACGGAAAAAGGGCGAAATGTTACCACTCCGTGGAGTCCGCCTTTGTGCGGCGCGGCGATCTTACGGCGAGGTCGTCCGAGGGCGCGACGATTGCTCAGCAATCGTCGAGCGATCGACCGGCACCCGTACGAGAGCAAAATCAAGAAAGCAGATCCCTCACCCCTAAAGGGGGTTCGGGATGACAGCGAGAAGCCTTTTTTTCGCAAACTCTGAAGCCGCAGTGATCCTGCCGCCTTTGCGGCACGGATGAACTCGTGCAGCGGCAATCCACCTCAATTTGCACACAGACTTTGGTGGCCTGTGAAGAACGTGGGGTCAACCGCCCGGTCGATTTCTAAAGTGATTTCCAGACATTACCCCGCCCGCGTGCCATCCGGCACTCGATCTTCGGGCACGGCCAGGACGGGCCGAATGCCGTCCGCGTAGCCAATATCAAACAACATTCCCTCGGACACGACGCCGCGCATCTTCCGCGGCTCGAGATTCACGACAAATAGGGCCTGCCGCCCCTCAATTTCCTTCGGATTCGCGCGCTCCTCCCTCATCCCCGCCAGAATCGTTCGCGTGAACTCGCCGAAACTTACGCGCAGCTTTACCAGCTTGTCCGAGCCCTCGACATCCTCGACCGCCTCAATCGTCCCGACGCGAATGTCCACCTGATTTAAGATATCTATCGAAATCGTAGCTCTCACCGGTGCATTGCTCATGCGTCTATCCTACTATCGGATTCGCAAATGCGCAGGGTGCTTGATCTCGAGCTTAGATAGCTTGGCTGCCGAGTGATTGGGAGGATTCACGAAATGCGATTTCGATTGAACATATCTCGCTGGCTGCCGCTCGCGGGATTCGCATTGTTCTCGCTGTTCACAGGATCGACCGCAGCCGCCCCGCAATCCGCCGGGAAGCACGATCGCGCCTTCTGGCACAGCATCCAGAATAATCACTACGCCGTCCCGGA
>DAITPO010000053.1:0-1859 GCA_036833535.1 Candidatus Acidiferrales bacterium
TTCTCTCGCCACTTTTGCCGCGCTGCGCGCCATCCTCAGCGAATTCGACGGCAAGCTGCGCGTCTCAAAGGATGAGCCCGGTAAATATGAGCTTGTCTCGCTTGAGCCGACATACAAAGGCAAGCCGATGTACTTCGGCAGCGTGCTGATTCAGAAAAATTATGTCAGCTTTCATTTGATGCCGATCTACGCCTGCCCAGGACTCGAGAAGGATCTTTCCCCCGAACTGCGGAAACACAAGCAGGGCAAATCCTGCTTCAATTTCACTGAACCGGATTTGCTGCTCTTCGTGCAGTTAGCCGCGCTAACCGTCTCCGGGTACCGCGCCTTCCAACAGAAAGGGTGGGTGTAAGAAGCACTGCCTGCGGCTTGTGAGGTGGGGTCTACGGCGGGCCCACAGTACGTGGAGTTTTCGGTTTAGTTCACCGACGGGCCAGATGCAGAACAACTCCAACCCCATCCCCGCGGCGTTGTAAACCCGCCCCCTACTCGTAGCGCAATGCTTCCATAGGATCGACGCGCATGGCGCGCCTGGCTGGGATGTAGCACGCGAGGAAGGCCACAGCGGCGAGCAATAGCGAGACTCCTAGGTAAGTCACCGCATCGGTTGGCGCAACGCCGAACAGCATCTCGCGCATCACGCGCGCCGCGCTAAACGCCACCACCAAGCCGACACCAATCCCAGCGGCGACCAACACCATGCCCTGTCGCAAAACCATGGCCAATATATTTTGCTGCTGCGCGCCCAACGCCACTCGAATCCCTATCTCATTTGTCCGCTGGCCCACGGCATAAGACATCACGCCGTAGGTCCCCACGGCCGCGAGCAGCATCGCCAGCGCCGCCATCGCCCCCAGTAGCGTTGTCTGATAACTCGTATCCGTCATGTCCGCGGCGATCAGATCCGGCAGAGTACGCAGGTGATAGATCACCAGAGCGCCATCCATATGCTTCACGCGCTCGCGCAGAATCGCCGCGGCGCCCGCCGGCGGTCCAGCCGTTTGCACTTCCACCACGAATCCGAATCCCGATTCGCCCCAGAACGTTTCCGGCACAGGAAAATAGGCCTCGGACATCGTTTGGCCGCGCAGCCCGGTATTTTTGGCGGCCGCCACGACGCCGATAATGCGCTGCACGCCGTCACGCTGGAATCCCCTCCCGATGGGATTCTCGCCGGGCCAAAACTTCCGCGCCATCACTTCGTTGATCAAGACGGGGCGTTCCGTGTGCTTCATCATGTCCCTGAGTTTGGTCTCGTCATCCTTCAGAGCGTAGGCCGCTCGCTGGATCACGCTCTCACGTTCCATTTCTTCGCTCGTAAAAACGCGGCCTTGCAGCAAGGGAATCCCCATGGTGTGAAAATAATCCGGGGTGACGTAATTCCACGCGACGAGCGGGCCTTCCATCTCGCCCATCGCTCTTCCTTCCACCTGCACGTATCCGTTGCTTCCGGTTTCCGGCGGCAGCGAAGTGGAGATAGACACCGATTGAATTCCCGGCGCCGCGCGCAGGCTGGCGACTAACTGCTGCGTGAATCCGTCACACTGATCAATCGTTTTATATTTCGCCGCCGGCAGATTCACCTCGGCTGTCAACACGTTGTCGCCATGAACGCCCATATCCACCGCGCGCAATTTCGCAAAGGTGCGCAACAGAAGCCCCGCGCCAATGAGAAGCGCGAGCGAAAGCGCAATCTCACCGGCCACGAGGACGTCACGCAGATACCGCGCGCGTCCACCGGTTCCCAGCGCGCCCGTACCTTTCGATTTCAGCCAGTCGCTCAAATTGAGATCAGAAGTTTGCGGCGCCGGCGCGAGTCCAAATAGCAACCCAACTATCACGCTCACGGCCAGGCTGAA
>DAITPO010000053.1:1959-23066 GCA_036833535.1 Candidatus Acidiferrales bacterium
GCCACTGCGCCGAACATGGTCCAGAGCTGCGAGGAAGAATCGCCCACCAACACTTCGCGCAATGGAATCACAATCGCTGACACATTTTTATTTGAGTCCGGAAATTGCTTCTCGTATCGCGCCGATACGGCTTTCAAGTCCGCGCGCGCCTGGGCTAGCGTCACTCCCGGCTTCAATCGCCCGATGGCGCGCAGGTAATGTTCGCCGCGCGGCCCAAGTTTTTTTGGCGCCATGTCGATCGGCGTCCAGATATCGGCGGCACCCGGCGTGCGGTACCACGCCGGCATCACACCGATCACTGTAAACGACTCGCCGTTCAGCACGACACTCTTGCTAATCGCGTCGCGTGCGCCGCCGAAATGGGTCTGCCAAAATGCATAGCTCAAAATCGCCACGTGCCGGTTCGCTTCCGTATCTTCACCACCTGCGAAAGCGCGCCCCAGTAGCGGACGCACACCGAGAAGCGAGAAGAAATTCGCCTGCGTCGCAGCGATATTGACTTCCTCCGGCTCGCCCGCGCCGCTAGCATTCGCGGGCTGTCGCTGGCTATAAATGGTCATATCCGCGAAAGTCTGATTGTCTTGTCGCCAGTCGAGAAAATCCTGGCCGGTAAGAGGGAATTGCCCCTCCGCCGATTCCGTCTCGAACAGCGAGACAATCTGATCCGGCGAAGAGTAGGGAAGCGGCTTCAGCAGGACGCAATTAATGACCGAAAAGATTGCTGTGTTTGCGCCGATGCCCAATCCCAGCGTAAGCACAATCACAGCAGTGAATCCCGGCGCCTTCCGCAGCATGCGCAGGGCATAACGCGCATCCTGTAAAAACGTGTTCATGTGTCACACCCCAAGTCATAGATACGCTTAGAAATGGGCATAGGTTCCCTAGCGCCGATCGGCCCGCGCCCAGAGAAGCCGGCGTTGCTACAAGAGCGTCGCCGCGCGTCATGTATACTCAACGCGCGATGATTCCGTTCCTGCATCTAGGTCCGCTCACGTTGCCGACGTTCGGCCTAATGGTCGCGACGGCGATGATCTGCGCTTTTTTCGTGATGCGCGCGGATCTGAAACGCCGCGGCATCGAAATCGAAGCTGAAACACTCGTCGCCGTTCCGTCACTGGCCGGCATGATCGGCGCGAAGCTCTACCACGTTCTTGAAACGCCGCGCGAGCTCTTTGCCGATCCCGTCGGCCAGCTCTTTACCAGCTACGGTTTCGCCTGGTTCGGAGGCCTGATCGCCGGCATCGCTGCGTTCATCTACCTGGGCTATCGCTTCCGCACCCCGCTTCTTACCCTCTTTGACGTGGCATCGCCCGCAGCGGCTCTGGGTTACGGCATAGGCCGCATAGGCTGTCTGCTCTCCGGCGACGGCGATTATGGCATCCCGTCGTCGCTGCCTTGGGCCATGAGCTTTCCGAACGGCGTGGTGCCCACAACGCAGCGAGTCCACCCAACGCCCATTTACGAATTCCTAGCAGCCGCCCTAATCGCCTGGCTGCTCTGGCGCTTGGGCGCAAGCCAAGCCAAGACCCCTATCCGCCAGCCCGGCGAGAAGGGCGACGCGAAATCCCGGAGGTTCGCCAGCGAAGCACTTGCCCGCCTTGACGGAGCCTCGGGCGCGATCAGACCGGCTGGCACGGTCTTCGCTGGCTACATGATCTACACGGGCGTAGCCCGTTTTCTGGTCGAGTTCATCCGCATAAACCCTCGCTCATTTTTCGGCATGACAAACGCCCAAACGGCCAGCGTTGCTTCTGTAATCCTTGGGGTCTTGTTGCTATGGCGGCTTCGTACAAAGGTTTCGCGAGGGAACGGCTTCAGAGTGTCGCTCCTCAAATGAAAAACCATATTCATCTCATACATCGCGATTAACGCAACTCCGTCGCTTCGCTTCGCGTCCAATAGAGTAGAATGGAGCGCGTCCCCCGAAGGAGTCGCTCATGACACACTACGCGAACTTTGGGCTTTCCAGAGGCCTCGGCATCACCTCCGCGACGAAGTGCACCGTTTGTGACGCCTTCCGGCATGCAGGCAAGATTCTCGTCGTTTTGTTACTGTTCAGCGCCACGCCAGCCTTCGCGATTCAACATGGCGGAGGTGGCGGTAGCCATTCCAGCGGCGGAGGCGGAGGACACTTCGGCGGCGGTGGCGGTCATGTCGGCGGCGGGCATCCCGTCAGCAACGCGCATCCTTCCGGAGGCAGCCAACACGCTTCGGCCGCGCATCCGCCAAGCGCGCCAGCTCCTCGCTCTGGTTCAACAGCCGTAGGCACCGGGCATCCGGTCCCCGCTGCCGGTGCTCGCGCGGCCGTGCCGGCAACCCACGTAGCCGAGCCAGGGTACATTTGGGAAGCGTCACCGTATCACTCGAATCGCGTGGGGCCCGAAGCTCCACAGACGCTCGGCAAGCGGGGTTTCCTCTGGGAGGACCCAGGTCTTGTAGGGGCGGGCCTTAAATCCCGGCCGGTGTTCGGCCCCACTGCCCCATCTGGCGGTGGCTTGATTTCACGCACGGGTGCAATTAGCACAACGTCTCCGAACGCGTTCACCGTTCGCCGGGGCAACGGCACGATCACGACGCGAACTCAACCCGCGCGCCACATTCGCGGGCGGCTACGATCTCCGTTCAATAGTCCATTTTTCTTCGGCGGCTTTTATCCTTTCGGCTTCTATCCGGGCTTTTATTTCGACAACTGCTTCGACTTCGGCTTCGATTACGGATACGTGTTCGGCTACAACCCCTGCGGATTCGGCTACCTCGGTCCGTGGGGCTACGGCGCGTATCCAGGCTACGATTTCGGAGCCAGCAATTACGTCGGCGCGGAGAATCAGATGCCGGGTTTCACCGGCCCCAGCGCCCCGAGTGAAGAGCCGGCTCCGGACGAAGCCGTAGCGCCGCAAGGCGCTGAAGCTCCGGCTCCTGCACCGGGCGTCACCGTGCTCTATCTGAAAGATGGCACCAGCTTCGGCGTAATCGATTACTGGCTAGAAGGCGGACGCTTGCACTACGTAACCACTTACGGCGGTGCGAATGCTATGGACATGGACGATCTTGACACGCAACACACCGTGGACGAAAACGCCAAGCAAGGCGTGAAATTCACGCTGAGGCCGCCGCACACGCAAGACCAACAATCCCAACCGCAACCAAAGCCATAGGTGTTGAATATGTAGCGGCGGGCCGGGTTAGCCCTCCCCTGCAAACGAGAAGCCAAGCCCAATCGGCCAGATCTTTCTTTTGGGGAAATTACAACGTTCGCTCTACGCCGTATCCCAGCTTCGCGCCGTACGCCGATCGCTGCGCGGGCGGTGGCGCCACCAATCTCACCACGTGCTGCAATCGCTCGGGCTTGAACGGCTTGGCCATGCAGACTACCGCGCCATACTGATGGCTCGTCGAATAATCCGCCGGCTGCGCGGCTTGGGTAATCAAAATCACAGGAATGTGCTTCAAGCGCTCGTCTTTCTTCACAATCAAACACAAATCCTGCCCGCCGAGCTCCTCGCCTTCAAATTCCGCCAAAATCACCGCGGGAACAGTGGTCTTCAACACGTCCAGCGCTTGCTTGGCATTTTTCACGATCACCACGTGATAGCCATCCTGCTGCAGCAACGCTCGAATCTGTTCCGCTAGCCGCTCGTCGGATTCAACGGCCAGCACCATCGTCTGCGGCGCAAAAGTTTGCGCCGCTACGCGCCCACCGACTGCGGGCACTTTTGCATCGCGATTCGCTGCGGCATCGAAATGCACCGCCACCGCAGCTTTTCCATCCTTGGCATCGAACATGCGCACGATTTTGGCGCGCTGCGCCGTATTGATCGCCGTCGCAGCCGATGAATAGGGGAAAGTCACATCGAGGACTTGCCCGACCCAATAATCCTTGCGCATTGTCGTGAAGAGCAAACCATCGCGCGAGACATCAATGCTAGTGCACAAATCTTCAAACATATTCACGGACCCAAGTCCGCCGCGCACATGCACCTGTGCTGTAATCTTCGCGCGCTTCCGCCGTCGACGGTCGGTACTGGTGACAATCGGCTTCGACGGCGGGGTCGCGGCGTCGGCTGGATTCGTCGGATTCATCGGAGCATGAGCTTCATTTAACAAGAGCGCGAACAAATTGGCACACAGCACTGCCGCCGGTGCGTCACGCTCGTTCTATTTATAGAAGGATTCGCCCAACCCGGCCATAGTACTTACGTTATAGAGGGTAACTTTTCCGCACGCGCTCGTCGGGACCTATAGGCGAGGGTCTTAAGACCCTTCCCTGCAAATCCAAAACCATTGCCGTTGTCGCTCACAAAAAAAAGAGAGGGCCTCGACGGCCCTCTCTTCATTCTGCCCCGTGTCCGCCCGGGCGGACACGGGTTCAGCCCCCCGCGCGATTACAAAGTCTTCTTATTCGTTGCCGTCTTATACGTCTCGATGGCCTGCGCTACGCCCACCGCGAACTGCGTCACCTGCCCCGCGCTCATTCCGGATGGAATCTTGATCATCCCTGAGCCGATCATGTTCGTCACCGCCGTATTCAACGCGCTGCCCACCGAAGTCCAATTGACATTCCCGCTCGAATCCGTGTACGTAATCATGTAGGAATCGATCATCCGCAGCACGCCGCCGGGTGAAAACGATGGCCCATCATTCGAGTTCATCTTTCCCGTGGTGTCGCGCGCAAATTGCTGCACCTGGCCTTCGCTCACGTTATTCGGCAGCGTGATCAGCCCGTTCGTCAACGCCGAATCGACAATCGCATTGACCGCCGCATCTTGAGCTGCCTGGTTCGCCGAACCATCGACGTTCGTCGGCGGCATGGCATCGGAAATCGCCGCGCCCGCGCCCAGCACCATGAAGTAGGTGTGCCCGGACTGCAGGATTCGCAGCACCGCCACTCCGTAAGCCTGAAACTGCTGCATAGACATTCCCGACGGAATCGAGAGCGTGCCCGATTGCACCGCGTTATTCACATAGCACTTTGCAGCCAGCGACTGGCTCGATCCGCAGTAATAGAAGCTCTGCGCATGTGCCGGAAGCGCACCTCCACAGAGCACTAGGATCACCACGGGGATTACTTGACCGAGAACTCGCTTCATGTGCCCTCCGGGCGAGAGATTTCCACCTGTAGCAGGCCCGGGGACGGCGGGTGCTGCCACAAAGTATCACAGGATTCCAACCTACGCTGGGGCCATTTTCGCGGCCACTGGCCTAGTGGCCGTAAACGGTACATATGTAGTTCCTGCCCGCCGGTGCTGGAACTATGTCGGGTGGCTGTTCAAAACCGCGAACGCGCAGTAGCGACAATAAAAATCGCGCGGTTCGTTCAAGATTTTTTGCGAACGAAAAATCTTGGGCCCGCTTGCGCAAATTCCGGCCGAGCCTTTGATTTTGTCGGGGGCCGCCTGGGCGGAGGCTCGGTTTTCGGCGCTCGTAACCTTCGGGTTCGCCGCTAGTGTCTATCGCCTTTGGCCGTTCGTTGATAGCGCGCGGACGGTGCTCGAAACCCGGAATGGTCTGAAGAGCCTCCCCTTCAGAACGACGCCGCAGATTGTGTTTGGAATTTTATTTGCGGATTACGGCGTCACGATCAAGGTAACCGTAAATGCCCGCGAAGCGCCTTGCGAAAGGCCGCGCACATTCAACGTGTAAGTTCCCGTTGGCGTCCCAGGATCCGGCTTCTTTTTCAACGTAGGCGTGCTCCCGCTGCCACAGCCCGCCGCCGCAAAAGCCATTATGACCGCAACAAGAACAAGTCCCACCGCGCCACCGTAGGGAAGGGTCTTTAGACCCTCCCGGTGTTTGGCCCAGCGCCAAACAACAAATCCCATCATCATCGCCGCCAACACCACTATCCCCGCTCCCGGAGCAGGGAACTGCGGCCATTTCCGTTCCATGGCGACACTTTTCCCCGCAGGTCCTTTTGCCGTCGTCACCAGCGCCATCGTAAAATTTTGCGGCGCTCCCGGCGACACATTCAAATCCAGGGAAGTCGGGCCGATGGCACCACTCGACCCGCCAGACGAGCTCGAAGAAGTGCCCGCCGCCAATCCGCAGGTCGTCTCCGCCGGCAAATTCACAGGACAATCAATGGTAACCGTCCCGGAAAAAGTACTGTCCGGCACAACCGCCAAATTGTAATTCGCTGTCCCGCCGGGGATCACCGTTAACGTATCCGTGTTCCCCGATTGCAGACCGAGCTCGTAATCATCCGCGAATCCCGCAAGCGCAGCGGTCTGGGGGCTCGAAGGATCGCTGTCGGTGACGTGCAATGCCGCTGAACGCTCGCCCGCCGCCTGTGGCATAAATACGACGCTGATGGTGCAGCTCGCGTCGGCGTCGAGTGTCGTTGCACAAGTGCTCGTCTCAGTGAAATCCGGTGGCGTCGCTCCACCCGTGAAATCGATCGCAATTCCGGCGACCTGCGCCGAAGAATTATTTGTCAGCGTGAAGACCTCCGCCGCGCTAGCTCCACCGGTCGGCTCATTCGGAAATGTAAAAGTGTTTGGAGAAAGCGTTACGCCAGCCACTGCCGCTGCATGAGCGATCTCACGAATAGCCAGGTTCCCGGTATCCGCCACCAAGAGGTTCCCATCGCGATCGATCGTCAAAGCCCCGGGCGCATTGAATTCCGCGGCCAAAGGTGCGCCTCCATCACCCGAATAACCACGGTGCCCGTCTCCAGCAATAGTCTCGAGCCGCTGCGTCCTCGCATCTAGCTTCTCAATAATGTTGGCGTCTGTCGCAGCAACAAAAATATTCCCAATAGCGTCGATCGCCAATCCGGAGAATTTGTACGGGAGGGTCTTTAGACCCTCCTGCATTTCCGACCCTTGCGTTAGGCTAATTGCGCGGCGAGCCTGCAGGTTCGCATTCTCGTTCCCATCCGGCAAAGTATACGCCGCGCCATAATGCGAGCCATCCAAGCGCCGCAAAACTACCAGCATCTCACCGCCGCCGAGAGCGACTGCAATCGCATCGCCGTCGCGAGATACTGCCATTCCCACAGGATTAATGACGGTTGCAATCTGCGAAAACGCGCCAGCCGAGTCCAATCGCGACAAAATGTTATTCGCGGCGATGAAAAGATCCCCAGAAGCATCCACAGCTACCAACCTAGGTCGCACAACCTCTTGCGAACTAGCCGCCGCGTCAACTCCGGTAGCCCAGCGACCCGCCACACTGGAGAGCAACTGCGACTCCGCATCCACGCGCCGCACCGTATCGTTCAAACTATCTGCAACGAAAA
This sequence comes from Candidatus Acidiferrales bacterium, assembly GCA_036833535.1. Lineage (GTDB taxonomy): Bacteria > Acidobacteriota > Terriglobia > Acidiferrales > UBA7541 > Palsa-147. Next base: position 9,197 of record DAITPO010000053.1, read on the forward strand.
GATTCCCAGCCAGATCAGCGGCAAGATTTCCATTCGCGGCGGCCAGATCTAGCTGCGCCAAATTCGCCGGTCCCCCATCACCCAAGGACCCGCGCTCGCCAGTTCCGGCAATAATCTCCAGCGCACCGTCAGGCAAGGCCCGCCCATCCGCTGCAATCCGCAAGTCCGCGGAAACGCGATAAACGCGATCGTTAGCCGTGAAGTAGAGGCGCCCAGTAGAGTCTGTAGCCAATCCGCCCGCCGCAAAGCCGCGTGCTAGAGTCCTTACGGTGCGAGCCGTCTCAGCCCCGCCGGACTCCCCGCCCCGTGCTTCTACACGTCCCAGAGCAAACGGCAACGCGCACAACGATACCAGCGCGCCGCCCAAGAAAAATCGCCGCATTCAGAGCCCTCGTGTCATCCCGGAATTAAAGCCCACATCCCAAGCCTTTCGATTCGCAAAGCCCCATACAGGTTGCGTCGAAGCCCGCAACGCAAACGCGCGATGATAGCACAGCCAACGCGTCATTGTAGGGGAGGGTCCTCAGACTCTCCCGCCTTTCGGTTTACTCATTTTTCGTATAGCACGGTGCCATCTCAACGGCCTTCGCGCGTACTTGTAAAAGTACGCCGTACGCTGGGAAGTTCTGAAGACCGTCCCGTACAAAACCAGCGACAATACCAAAACCATGTCGATTGAATCATTCGCTCCCATCCCCCTCGACACCTTCGGCGGCTGGATCACTCTGCTCGATCCCTCTGACGTTCCGCCTGGCATGTCGCCGAATCTCGCCGATGTCGAGTTTTTCCCCGGCGGCGTACGCACGCGCCCGGGCCTCGTCTCGCAATTCGGGGCGCTCAGCGGCTCGGTAAAAATCGGCGGCTTGAAAACTTACGTCACCGCCAATCTGGTAAATCGGCTGCTCGTCTTCGATTCACTCGGCAATCTGTACAAAGAAATCAGTCCAGGCACGCTAGGCCTCGCAGCCTCAGGCGGCACGCCAAATCTTTTTCTCGCCTCGACCACGCTCTTCGGCCGCGATTACATGGCTTTTGGCGATTCTCTACTCGGCCAGGATCTTCCGCGCCAATTCGACGACACCTACTTCGATCGAGTCAGCCAGATCGGCCCCGGCGAAGGCCCCGCAGCCGCCGACGCCACGACCGCAGGCAACATCTCCGCCGGCGTCCATCAAGTTAGCGTAGTCTTCGTCACGCGCCAGGGCTTCTGGAGCGCGCCATCCCCTCTAGTAAGCTGGACCGCCGCAGGCGGCAAGCAGGTAGTTCTCACGAACATTCCCACGGGCCCGGCAAACATCGTCCAGCGATTGCTCTGCTTCACGGGCGCAGGCGGGGCGAGCTTCTTTCAAGTCCCGGCCACAATGACCATCAGCGACAACACGACAACCACGCTCACGCTAGACTTTGACGACACGATTCTTCTCTTCGGCGTGAGCATGGATTATCTCTTTGCCCAGATCGAGCTCCCTAACCAACTCGGCGTCGTGGATTATTCCGAGCGCCTTTTCTGGTGGGGAGAACGCGCCAAGATGGACAGCTGGACAAACATCACCTTCGATGGTGGTTGGGACGCTAGTGGCAGCGGCCGTCCGCTCGGTTGGACACTCGATCCTACCTCTGGCGCAGGTGGCAGCCGCGAATCAAGCGATGCCGTTTGGGGAGACGCCTATCGCATCACCGGCAACGGGGTCACCGTAGCGCGCGGCATGATTAAGCAATCCGCCGTGAACGATCCCGCGGGCAACGCGCTCCTAGTCCAAAATGTCGACTATTCGGTGCGCGCACGCATCAAGCGCAGCAGCAATCTCAATCAGGGCACACTGCGCATCAATTGCTTCAGTCCCACCGCAAGCACTATCGGCGCAGGGCTAGCGGTCACCGCTCTACAAGCGACAACCTCCTACGTTGAATACACTGCCCAGCTATTTCCCCCGCAGATTTCCATACCGAGCGACATGGTCCTTCGCGTTTACGCCGATGGCGTGCCAGCTCCCAGCGGCGAATCTTTCCTCGCAGATAACATCGAGATTTTCCCCACGCTCCAGCCGCAAAACGCCTCCATCGTCTGCGCGTCTCGTGCGCTCAACGCCGAAAGCTACGATGGCATCAGCGGCCTGATGGAGGTAGCCGAAAACAACGGGCAGGGAATTCGCGCGGCTTTCACACTGCGCAACTATCTCTACTTCGTCAAAGAGCGCAGCCTGTTCGTAACTACGAATGACGGCGTCAACGAGCCCGATCTCTGGAGCATCGAAGAAGTCTCAAACAAGGTAGGCACGCCGTCAGCGCACGGCGTAGGCATCGGCGAAGAATGGGCAGTGATCGCGGGACGCGCCGGCCTCTATCTCTTCGACGGCGGCAATCCCGTCAAACTCTCGCAGGAAATCCAACCGACCTGGGACGCCATCAACTGGCAATTCGGCTCGCGTCTCTGGGTGCAGGTAGATACTGAACACAAGCGCATCCTGGTGGGCGTCCCCATGGGCAGCGCCACACAACCCTCGCAAGTCCTGGTTCTGGATTACACAGAAGGTTTCTCCGATCCGCTGGCGACAATGCTCACCGCCCCAGGCCACGGTCGCAAATGGACGCAGTGGGCGATCGCCGCCAATTCCTGCGCGTTGATCGAGCGTCCGAACGGAACTGATCAGATCTTCCTTGGCAACAATTCCGGAAGCGGCAAAATCCTCGGCCTAACCCCGGGCACATTCACCGACGACGGCGCCGCGATCAATTCTTATTACACGACCGCATTCCTCTCGCGGCTCCCGCTGAGTGGCCGCAACCTGGTAGGTTACGCGACAGCCAACATCCAAGGCAGCGGCACTCTGCAAATATCCGCGTTGCTACCGGGCAACGTGACACAACCAATCGGAACATGGTCGCTAGCCAGTCCAGCCAGCGAACACATGGAAATTTTCACGAACATTCTCGGAGAGCGCATCGCATACCAATTAAGCACCACTAGCGCCACCGACTGGTTCTCGGTAACAAAGTACACTCTGTGGGCCAAGCCAGATCCCTGGGCTGTCGTTCGAGGGCACAATTAATCCGGCCACGGATCTCGAGTTATATCCACAGTGGGGCAACCTCATCCCCCTTCTACTCGTCCAACTTGCGGGGTGCGATACGCTTCTATAAACTGCTCACCGCGATTTTATTTAGGGGGCCTATTTCCTTTGGTATTCATGCGGCGGTTCTCGGCTTTCATTTTTGCCGGTGTGTTTCTAATTTCACTCTGCGGGTGCGGTGGAGGCGGCAACGGTATCGGCGCCGTCACCGTTCAATTCACGACTACGCCCGGCACAGTCCCCGGCGGCGCCAATTTCGTTTTCTCCGTCACCACACAGAACGATACGCAGAACCGCGGTGTAAATTTTTCTCTGGCGCTCAATACCCCTAGCAACGGCAGCACCACCACGCCTTGCACCGCCGCCTGCGGCGCGCTCTCCGGCCCGTCCAACGTCGCGACCGCCAACGGTCCCGACACGTTTACTTCCACGACCACGGTGACCTACTCTGCTCCTCTCCTGCCGCCGACTCCGAATAGCCTTATACTCACCGCCACCTCCGTCACGAACGCTTCCGTCACTACCACTTCTACATTCACAATCGGCGCTCCCGAAATTACAGTCCGCATCCTCAACAAGATCACCAACATTCAGCCCGGCGCCGCGCCCGTCACGCTGAATGCGCAGGTGCAATTCGACACCGCCAACGCCGGCGTCACCTGGACGCTCACGGCGCAAGGCGCCGCCTGCAGCCCCGCCTGCGGAACGCTCAGCAACCCGCAACCGCTGAGTGTCGTTTACACGCCGCCAGCGTCGCTGCCCGCGGCACCGAACAATACGCCGACGATTACCGCCACGTCCGTCACCGACACCACGCGGAGCGATTTCGATGACCTACGCATTCAAGCTCCGACGCAACCTATAAGCGTCTCGATCACCAATCCCTTTGCGCAGATAAATGCAGGCAGCCCCGGCGTGACCATCAACGCCAACGTAACCAATGACGTCGCCGGCCAAGGCGTAATCTGGTCGCTCGAGCCCTCGTCGCAGACCGGCGCCTTGAGCGCTGAGCAACCGCTAAGCGTAATTTACACGCCACCCAACACCGCTCCGCAACCGCCGAACAATACGCCGACGATCACAGCCACGTCGGTAGCCGATCCGTCAAAGAGCGATTCCTTCTCATTTACAATCGAGCCAGCCCAAGCCGCGTTCCAAGGCGCCTACGCGTTCCTAATCCGCGGCCATGACGATAGTGGCAACACCATAGTAGCCGCCGGCAGCCTCACCGCCGACGGGGTAGGGAATATCACGAATGGTGAGATGGACGCTTCCACCAACAACATCGCAGGCCCGGAATCAATCTCACCGATCACCGGCACGTACGATCACCATCTTATCCCGCACGAAGCGGTGCATGTCACGCTGCACAACGTGGCGCTGCCGGCCGAAATAACAGATCTATCCTTCGACGTAATTTTCGACGCGCACACCGCGTCGAATGCACCTCCGAGTCTAGCGTCGGGCTTCAGCCCGGCAGCTTCGATCTCAAGCGTTTCCGTTCTCGCGTTCTCCTTGGGCGATATCCGAGGCCAATCCGGCCGGTGGAATTTCCGAGGCGAAATCGAGCGCCAAGATCTCGACGCCGCAAATCTCGCAAATTTCACTGGCCGAGCGTTGGCGTTTCACCTTCACCCCGGCGACAGCGCGGCCGCCCGTGAAATGGAATTCGGAGAATTTACTCTCGGGCCCAACGGCGCAATTCTCACGAGCACCGCATCCTCAAACGGATCTGTTCCCGTCGGCGTACCGGAGAAAACCACTTCCGGCATTCTCAGCGCGTTTGATGCAAACGGCCGTGCGACTCTGACAATCACATTCCAGAACGAGCCCACGCGTCAGTACGCCGCCTACGCGACGTCGGCAGGCGGAGTCTATTTCTCTTCCATTGACACAAAGCTGACCAGCTGGGGCGGCGCGCGCTAGCCGTTGTAGGGGAGGGCCTGGTTAGCGCTCAGTCTCTGGCGCCGCTTAAAACACTGTGCAAAATGGCTAGCCGCAGGCGCAGCCCTAAACCGGCCTCCGCTAACCAGCCCCATCCAACCCGTGCAATCTTTTCACGCGACGTCCGGTAATAGTTATTATGGGTTGACCGGAAGTTGGGGATCTCGTTTGGTGTCGCGTAGGGTGAGGAGAGCTTGATATTTCTGAGATGTTTCTCGCTGCGTTTAGCGATTGTGTGTGCGATTTTGGGCCGTATTGAGGGTTGTTTTTGATGATTTCTCTGTTGCTAAACGTGTCGATTCGCGCTTCATGACGGGTGGTGCTTGGTGGGAGAGAATCCGCTCCTGGAGGTCATTTCTGGGCTGCCGGGGTGGCTTGTGTGCGATGGAGCTCAAAGTCAATTAGTTGATCTAGGGTTGCTGGGTCGCCGCCTACGTTTTCACGGCCATTTACGAAGACGGTCGGAGTGCTGGAGATCTTTAGCTCTTTGCCTAGAGCTGCGTCGGCTTCTACGGATTTCTGGACTTCGGGGTCGGCCAGGCAGGCTTTGAAGTCGTCGCGGTTCAGGCCGGCTGCCGCGGCGAAGTCGGTGAGTTTGTCGTAGACGATCTCCGTGGAGATTAGCTCTTGTTGCTGGAAGATGGCGTCGTGCATTTTCCAGAATGCATCGGGTGAGGATTGGAATGCGCAGCGGCCCGCTATGGCGGCGGTCATGGCCCAGGGGTGGATTTGAGTTATCGGGAAGTTCTTGAAGACGAAGCGGACTTGCGGATATTTCGGTACTAGCGTCTTCAGAGTTTGGCTCAACACCCGGCAGTGCGGGCATTGGAAGTCGCTGAACTCGACTACCGTTACCTTGGCATTGGCGGGGCCTTGCGATGGAGAGTCTTTCGTCACCAGCTTCGCGCGCGTCTCGGCGAATGGGTCCTGGCTCGTGTTGTAGAGCTCACCGCGGATTATGTATTTTCCATCCTTGCTGGCGTACACGATGCCAGTGTCAGTTTGCTCTTGAAACGTCACGGCGATGGGGACTTCGTAGAAGCCAGGAAGCTGAGCATCCTTGAGCGGGCCGAGCTTGAGTTGAAACGCAGGTCCCCAGGAGAAGAGATTGCGAAGGTAGGACTCGACGCTTGCAATCAAGTGCGCCTGGTCGGGTGTATTCGCGGCAGGCTGCTGAGCCTGCGCGCGGGCGCCAGCGGCGAACGCAACTAGAACTAAGCTGAGAATTACTAACGGACGAAGCATCATGCGGCGAATCTCCTTGCAGTTCTATCGAGTACCTTCACGGAATAAACCGATTGGCGATCGGGAAGCGGCGTCCGACGCTGAATGCCTTGGATGTTATCTTCAAGCCCGGAGCGGCTTGCTTGCGTTTGTATTCGTTGCGATCGACGCGGCGCGCAATGTCGCGAACGAGCTCGAGCGGGAACTCGTGGAGATCAGCGATTTCTTCGGGGCTTTGCAGATCTTCGACATAGGCCTTCAGGATGCGATCCAGGACGTCGTAGGGCGGCAGGGTATCCTGATCCTTCTGATTGGGCCTTAGCTCGGCTGAGGGCGGCTTGGTGAGGGTTTCCTGAGGGATGACTTCCCTTTCGCGGTTTCGCCACTTCGCGAGCTCGTAGACCATCACTTTAGGGACATCCGAGATTACCGCCAGGCCGCCCGCCATATCGCCATAGAGAGTGCAGTAGCCCACCGACATTTCCGACTTATTGCCGGTGCTGAGCACGAGAGAACCGAATTTGTTGGAGAGCGCCATTAGCAGATTTCCGCGAATCCTCGCCTGGAGATTCTCCTCCGTGGCGTCCTCCGGGAGGCCGGTAAACGAGCCGCTGAGGACACTGCGATAGGCGGCGAAGGCTTCATCGATTGGAAGCACCAGAAACGATAGCTGGAGATTTTCGGCCAGACGCTTGGCGTCGCGGCGGCTGCCCTCCGAGGAGTATGGGCCAGGCATGGCTACGCCGAGCACATTCGCGTGGCCGAGGGCGTCGGTGGCGATAGCCGCGACCAGCGCGGAATCAACGCCGCCGCTGAGGCCCACCACGACCTTCTGGAAGCCGCATTTGTGGACGTAATCGCGCGTGCCGCAGACGAGGGCGCGGTAGGCGACCTCAAGCTCGTTCGTCGGCTGGCAATGGACATCGCCCTTTCCGGTGGCGGTGTCGAATAGGACGAGGTCTTCTTCGAATGATTTGGCCTGCGCAGCAATTCGGCCGTCGGGCATGATGGCGACGCTCGAGCCGTCGAAGACGAGGCTGTCGTTGCCGCCCACCTGATTCACGTAGACGACAGGCACGCGATGCTCCCGGGCCAGGGAACTCAGCATGTCGAGGCGCAAGCCTTGCTTGTCCATCGTGTAGGGAGAGGCGGAGATATTCAGAAGGACGGTACTTCCCTTCCCTACGAGTTCGGCCACGGGATCGCGATCGTAGAGGCGTTGCGGCCAGAAGATTCTGTCGTTCCAGCAATCTTCGCAGATGGTGATGCCGAGCTGCTCGCCATTGAGCGGAATCGTTGTTTGCGTATGGGCGGGCTGGAAGTAGCGCGACTCGTCGAAGACATCGTAGGTGGGCAGGAGCATTTTGCGCTGCTCAAAAATGATGCGGCCATCAGCGATCAGCGCGGCGGAATTGGCGGCGAGCTTGCCGGTGTTGTCCTGAGCGCGGCCGACATAGCCGACTATCGATGGCAAGGCGATGCCCTTGGCTAACTGGGCCAGGGCGATCTGGTTGCGCTCGAGAAAGGCGGGGCGCTCGACGAGGTCTTGCGGAGGATAGCCGCAGAGGCAGAGCTCGGTGAAGACAGCCACGTCGGCGCCGCGCGATTTGGCATCGCGGGCGAGTTCGAGGATGCGGGCAGAATTGCCGTCAAAATCGCCGACAGTGGGGTTGAATTGGGCGAGGGCGATCTTCATTCGATGTACATAGGATACGGTGGGAGAGCGAGTAATTCAAATTTGTGCGAGCCGAAGAGGAGTGCCGGAAGGTGGAACTTATCAGCCGCCAGACTCGTAGATAGTGGTGGGGCTGATTGGAGTGTGACTTCGTGATTGGGCCTAACTTCTTTGAGAATTTGATGCAGGATGTGCGATTTGCCGGGCGGACTTTGCGGCGCAGCCCGGGATTCACGGTTACGGCGATTCTGGCTCTGGCGCTGGGAATCGGGGCGAATACTGCCATTTTCACGGTCATCAATACCGTCTTGCTGCAGCCGCTTGCCTATCCGCATCCGGAGCGAATTGTGCAGTTGATGCGGCACTTTCCGGGAGGCAACGGCACTTCTGTCTCGATCCCAAGATTCAACGTGTGGCGCGAGCAGACGAGCGTGCTCGAGGCCAGCGCGGTGTACGACTTTGCAGGCCCGGGAATCAACGTCACAGGAGGCGACCGGCCGGAGCAGATCAAGGGCATTCGCGCCTCGGCGGGATATTTCGCCGTATTTGGCGCACCGGTCGCACTGGGCCGCACGTTCACTGCAGACGAAGACCGCCCGGGCGGGCCGAAAGTGGCGGTGATCAGCAACGGCTTATGGAAGAGCCGATTCGGCGGCGATCCGGGGGCGGTGGGAAAGACGATATTGCTGGCAGACGAGCCTTACACGATCGTCGGGGTACTCGGGCCGGGCTTCGCCACCGATCCGCGCTCGGATATCTGGCTGCCGCTGCAGCCCGATCCGAATAGCCAGGATCAGGCGAACTATTTGGTTTGCGCGGCGCGGCTGAGCCCCGGCGTTACGCTGGAAAAAGCCAACGCGGCGCTGAGCATTGCCGCGGAAGAATTCCGCCGAAAATTCCCCGGCTGGATGGACGAGCACGAAAGCGTCGCGGCTCGGCCGCTGCGAGATGCCGTGGTGCACGACGTTCGCCTGGCGCTGCTGATCCTGCTGGGCGCGGTGGCGTGCGTGCTGCTGATTGCCTGCGCCAACGTGGCGAATTTGCTGCTGGCGCGCGCTACCTTGCGCAAGCGCGAGATCGCGTTGCGCGCGGCATTGGGTGCCGGGCGACGGCGGATCATTTCGCAGTTGCTGACCGAGAGCGTACTGCTATCGCTCGGCGGAGGCGCGCTCGGATTGGTGCTGGGCTATCTGGGAGTGCGGGCGCTGCTGGCGATCAATCCCGGCGACATTCCCCGCATCGGCGAGCACGCCGCGGCAATCTCCCTCGACTGGCGCGTCCTCGGATTTACTCTTCTAGTGTCAGCGCTCACCGGAATTCTGTTTGGCTTGATTCCCGCGTTCAGCGCCTCTCGCTCGGATTTGGGCCTGACGCTCAAGGAAAGCGGCTCGCGAACCGGCACAGGCCTGCGCCAGAACAAAGCGCGGTCAATCCTCGTGGTAACAGAAATGGCGCTGGCGCTGGTGCTCCTAGTCGGCGCGGCGCTGCTGATTCGCACGTTCACGGTAATGCGCACAGTGAATCCGGGATTCAGCCCGCACAACGTGTTGACGATGGAGATGTCGCTGAATGGCGCGCGCTTCGAGAAAACGGCCGCGACTGCCGCTGTCGTGCGCGCCGCCGAGCAGCGCTTCGCCGGCCTGCCAGGAGTGGAAGCCGTGACCGTCAGTTGCACGCTGCCGCTCGAGGGCACCATCGATTTACCGTTCAACATCGCGGGACGCACACCGGCGGATGGCAAATACGACGGCGACGAGCAGTGGCGCGATGTATCGCCCGGATACTTCGACGTGTTCCGGATCCCGCTCCTGCGCGGAAGATTGTTCACCGACGCCGACGACGGTTCTGCGTCGCATGTCTTGCTGATCAACGAGGCGATGTCGAAACAATATTGGCCTGACGGAAATGCCATCGGAGCGCAGATCACCATAGGCAAAGACCTGGGCCCGGAGTTTGAAGAGCCCGCCCGCACAATCGTCGGCATTGTGGGCGACGTGCGAGACACGGGGCTGAACCGCGATGCACCGCCGACGATGTACGTGCCGATCGCGCAAGTAACCGACGGTCTGACCACGCTGCAGAATCGCGTGCTGCCGATGCAGTGGGCGGTGCGCACGGAAGTGCAGCCATTTTCGGTGAGCGAGGAGATTCAGCGGGAGTTGCGCACGGCCAGTGGCGGCTTGCCGGTGGCGCATATTCGCTCGATGGACCAGGTGCTGGTGGAATCCACGGCGCGCACGGATTTCAATATGACCCTGCTGACAGTCTTCGCCGGCGTGGCGCTGCTGCTTGCGGCCATTGGAATTTATGGATTGATGGCCTATTCCGTAGAGCAGCGCACGCAGGAAATCGGCATTCGCATGGCGCTGGGCGCGAGCGGCGGAAATGTGCTGGGAATGGTAGTCAGGCAAGGAATGTTGCTGGCGATGATCGGGGTAGTGATTGGCGCGGGCACGGCATTCGGATTGACGCGCTTCATGGCCAGCCTGCTCTACGGCGTGAAGGCCTGGGATCCGCTAGTGATGATTTCAGCCGCGACAGTGTTGAGCGCCGTCGCCCTTCTAGCAACGTATCTGCCGGCCCGCCGCGCCTCACGGGTAGATCCGATGGTAGCCCTGCGATACGAATAAAGCGCGGTCCTCTCGTAATCGGAAGCGGCCATCGCCTAAAAATTCTGCCGCAAGAGCCTTAGCATTTCGGTGGGCCTGCCCTCCGTAGCCTCGGCGTAGGTGGCAGCCCCCGCATTCATGCGGGGGAGGAGCGCTTTAGCGCTCCGAAAGAAGCGGCGCCATTAACGATGCGCTTTAGCGCTGGGCACTTCGCAGCTAACGCGCCAATTACACATACCTGTAAATCCGAATCGCCTACCGGAAATTGCTGAGTAGGATTACGTCGCGGTCTACCCTGCCTCTGGACATTAGCAGCGTCTTGCCGTCGCGGGTCCATTTGAAACCGAAGATTAGATCTGAGGTGAAATTTGTTACTTGTTTGAGTGGGCCGCCGGTTAGCGGTTGCTCCCAGATGTTTGAGGCGCCGTTGCGAATCAGTACGAATTGCAGGGCTTTCCCGTCGGGAGCCCAATTCAGGCCGCGGCCGTCGCGTGGCGCGTGCATGGCGTTGGTGAACGCTCCGCCGCCAACTGGGACGATCGCGAATTTGTCGGTGGGAACGGGTCGGCCTTCTTCGTAGGCCAGAGCGATCGATTTTCCGTCAGGAGAAATCTGAAAGTCGCCGATGTCGACCGAAGGTAGGTTCGGAATCTCGGTCGGAGTGCCACCTTCGATGGATATGCGCGCTAGTTTGTCTGGGTTGAAGAAGAGGACCGAGGTGCCGTCCGGGGAACATTCCGATGCGCGCGCATTGTCGGCTAGCTTAATGGCATTGGAGCCGTCGGCGTCGGCGCGCCAGAGTTCAATCTTGTTGCCGAGGAATCTGTCGAAAATAATGTATCGGTCGCCACAGGCGGAGAGAGAGAAGTTGTTTTGCGCGTCGGTGATCAATGGGGCGCGCTGGGAGCCGTCGGCGTTCATGGCGTAGATATCGTTTCCGTGACTGCGGAAGATGATCTTGCCGGAAGGGCCTGGTCTGGGTGAGTCGTCGGAAGAATCTCCCGAGGTGAGCTGGCGGGCTTGCGCGGTTTGGCCTTGCGGGACTGCCCAGATGTGCGCGTCGCGGCGGCGACCGAGGCCTACAAGATATTGGCCATCGCGGGTGATGGAGATTCCCGGGCGGTAATCGGAGAGGTCGTTGGTCATTCGCGAGGTTTCGCCGCTGGGATACGAAACGACAAACAACTGATAGCGATCCTCGTTGCGCATGGCCATGGGCAACAGGAACGAGTTGCCATCGGGGAGCCATGCGGGCAGGCCTACGCCATCGGTACGCGAAATTATTTCCTTTATGGCGCCGTCGGACACGTTGATGGCCAAGACTGCCCAGCGGACGCCCTGTTGCGTATTCAAAGTTGGCGCGAGAATTATTTTTCCATCCGGAGACCAAGAGACGCCAAACATCGAGAAAGGTAACGGTTTGGCGTTTAGAGCAGCCAAGGTGCGATCGTTGGAGCCGGTCGCGTCGGAGATGTGGACTTCGATCTGGTCGCGATCGGGGACGCCGCGCATGTAGGCGAATTGCTTGCCGTCTGGAGAGAAGCTGGGAATTGTATCGATATCGCGGATTAATTGGCGAGGGGCGCCGCCTAGGACGGGCATGGTGTAGAGATAGTTGTAGAGCTCGGTGCCTTTGTCGGCGCGGACGAAGTCTACGTAATTGCCGTCGGGGGAGAAGGTGACGCCTGTGATTCCGAGTGAGTCTGGGGGAAGAACTTGTACGTCGCTCTTGGTGGCTACGTTGCGGACCCAGATGCTTTGCTGTTCACCGTCGATTAGGACGTAGACGATGTAGCGGCCGTCTGGGGAAATGGCAACCGGCCCGGCTTTGCCGCTGTCGGTGAGTTTGGTGATCTGCATGTTTTGCAGATTCAGGGCGCGCGGGCGATTTAGGAATTTGTAAGCGCCGAAGGCTAGCGCGGCTAATACGACGACACCAACTGCGACCCCTACCAGTGGAAATTTGCGCGGAGCCGGCGCCACGGCCGCCACTACCGTCGAACTTGGCGACGCCGCTGCCGTTGCGTAGGCGCTTGAGCCGGCCGCCGGGACTACCGCCGATCCGCTGCCCGCTGCTCCGCTCGATACTGCGCCGCTCCCAATCGAGCTGCTTGATGCGACGCTACGTCCCGAACTCGTATCGCGTTTCAGGCGCTTCAAATCGGCGCGCATTTCCGCTGCGCCCTGATAGCGAAGGTCTTTATCCTTCTCCATCGCCTTGTTGATTAGCTGCTCGAACTCCAGCGGAATGCTGGCGTTCAGCCGCACGGGCGCCACAGGATTCTTGTGCAAAATCTCGTCGAAAATCGCTCCGGAACTGTCGCCCTTGAACGGCAACATTCCCGTTGCCATCTCGTAGAGCACAACGCCGAACGAGAAGAGGTCCGTGCGCGCGTCAAGTTCCTTCCCTAGAACTTGCTCCGGCGACATATACGCAACGGTGCCGACAGCGGTGCCGGGGCTCGTGAGCTGCGCCGAATCCACCGCAGCCGTAGCCATCGTTTCCTGCCCGCCGGCACCCGGCTTTCCGGACGAAACTTTCGCCAGCCCGAAGTCCAGAATTTTGATATGCCCGCGCTTAGTGACGAAGATATTCGCGGGCTTGATGTCGCGGTGAACGATGTGTTCGCTATGCGCCGCATCGAGCGCCTCAGCGATTTGGATGGCCAGGTCGAAGAGACGCTCTAGGTCCATCGGCTGGCCCGCGATGGCGTATTTGAGCGTCTGGCCGTCCAGATACTCCATGGCGATGAACGCCCGGCCATTTTCGGTGCCGATGTCGTAGATGGTGCAGATGTTGGGATGATTCAGGGCTGAGGCGGCCTGCGCTTCACGCTGGAAGCGCGCCAGCGCTTGCGCGTCTTTGGCGACTTCATCAGGCAGGAACTTGAGAGCAACGAAGCGGCGCAGGCGCGTGTCCTCGGCCTTGAAAACGACGCCCATTCCACCGCCGCCGATTTTCTCGGTGATGCGATAGTGCGAGATGGTTTGCCCGAGGAATCCTTGCGAGTCCGTCATGTGCGGTGAATATTATTGCGCGGGCCGAAGCAAGTCAATCCAGGTCGAGCCGCAGGCATGATCATCACTCCTCTGATCTCTGCGTCCTCAGCGTCTCCGCCGTAATCTCGGCCGGGTTCCCTGCCCCAAAATGCCGCAAGTATTTCCGCAACCAGTTCCATGGGTTTTGCCGAAATCTTCTGCTAGCCTAACCTGGGAAACCGTAAATGAACCCGCCCGACGCAGGAAAAAAAGGAGTGGCAGACGACAGCCAGAGCAGAGGTTTTCTAATCGATACACAGAAACGAACAGAAATCGCCGTAACTTATTGAAAATAAAGCACGGAGGTC
>DAITPO010000054.1:0-22452 GCA_036833535.1 Candidatus Acidiferrales bacterium
ATTTTTGGCGGCGGGCATGTTTCTACCGCCGTGGCGAAAGTGGCTTCGCTGGCCGGTTTCTGGATCGGGATTGTGGATGACCGCGAGAGTTTTGCGAATGCCGAGCGGTTTCCGATGGCCGGCGAGATTTATACAACGTACGAAGACGCGTTTGCGAAGATCCGGCCGAATCCTTCGACTTATCTGGTGATCGTCACGCGCGGGCATAAGGATGATATGCGCGTGCTGGAATGGGCTGTGCAGACTGACGCGCGCTATGTCGGGATGATTGGGAGCAAGCGCAAGGTGCTGTCGGTTTATAAGGCGCTCGAGAAGTCGGGGATTCCGGCGGAGAAATTTGAAGGTGTGTTTGCGCCCGTGGGACTCGAGATTGGGGCGCTTACGCCGGAAGAGATTGCCGTCAGCATTACGGCGGAATTGATTGCGGTGCGGCGGAAGGCTGAGAACCTCACGCATAAGGCCGCGGGGCTTAAGGCCTTGGCGCATTCCGAGCACGAGTGAATCGGTCCGAGACACGCGAGGCGGCTTACGCGCGTGCGAGCAGAGTCGAAAACAAAACCTCAGCGGCTAAAGCCGGTTTGATTTGGCGGCTGTTCGGCACGGCTGAAGCCGTGCCCTGACAAACAACCGAGGCCGCATACCGACGCAACCGAGACTGTTACAAAGTCTATGCAGCCCCGCCCATCCTTCCGTGGCCGAAGTCAGCGCAAATTTGAATCCTGCGTGAACCCTTCATGATTGCGGCGCTGATTCTTGCGGCTGGTGAATCGCGCAGGATGGGTAGCCCCAAGGCGTTGATTCCATACCATGGTTTGACGTTTGTTGAGCATTTGCTGGCGGCTACGCGGCATCCACGGATTGGAATTACGCGCGTGGTGCTTGGAGCTGGGGCCGAGGAAATTCGTGCGAAGTTGCCGGTGAAGGATTCGCAGATAGTGGTGAATGAGGAGTGGGAGCGCGGGCCGCTATCGTCCATTCACGCGGGACTGCGCAGCCTGCCGGACGATGATATGGAGGCAGCTTTGATTTGCCCCGTGGATCACCCGCTGGTTACTTTGCGGCTTGTGGGGGCGATTATTGGCGCGTTCGATCGGTCTGGGAAAGCGATTGTGCTGCCTACTTATTTGGGGCGGCGCGGACATCCGGTGCTTTTTGCTAGGCGCTTGTTTACGGATTTGATGAATGCGCCGATGGATGTTGGGGCGCGGGCTGTGGTGCGGGCGCATCCGGACGAGATCGAGACCGTCGCTACGGAAGAGGAAGGCGTCGTGCTGAATTTGAATGATCCTGGGGCTCTGCAGCGACTGCGATGAATGTTCGGCGTAGTCGGGCGGTTGGTTGAACGTTTAGATCCTTAGGCCAAACACCGCCCTCAGGATGACATCCAAAGCTACTGGGCGCTTGGGCTAGCGGAGTTTTGCTGTGACGGCGATCAGGGCGTCGTGAGCCAATTGCGCGCCGTGCATCGTGGCTGGAGGTAGGCCGCCTAGAGCTTCTGAGATTTGTTCGTGCGTGATTTTACGGAGATCTTCCAGCGTCTTTCCTTCCATCCATTCCGCTACATAAGAGCTGCAGGCGATCGCGGTTACGCAGCCTTGCGTCTTGAATCTGGCGGCGATCACCTTGCCATTCTCGATTTTCACCGACAGGCGCAGGATGTCCCCGCAGACGGGATTTGTCACCTCCGCAACCGCGGTTGCATCCAATAGGTTACCAGCGTTACGGGGATTCTTGAAGTGATCGAGAACTGCGGGACTAAACATGGAAACGATTCCCGATTGTACGACGAATCCGCGTCGCGTTGATAGAAGTGTGCAAGAGTTTTGAAACTGGGATTTTTTCGATAAATCATTGACAGGAGTACAGTTGGAAGGTATTTTGATGCGTCCAGCTGACCTCGGTTCTTGGGACCAAGTAAAAAGTTTGCGCAGTAGCCCTGAGGAGGGCCATAGAATGTTTACACGACATCTCCGCGTGTGGATCACGCTCGTTGCCGCGGCGTTCATGCTGTGCGCGGGACCAGCATACGCGCAAGACGGCAAGCTGAAGATTCATGTGACGCCGAAGCAGGCGTACGTATTTGTGGATGGCAAAGCCATCAAGGACGGCAACCAGACGATCTCGCTGCCTGCGGGGAAGCATACGGTCGCCGTCGTTAATTATGGATACAAGATTTCGACGCAGGACGTGAACGTTGATGCGGGCAAGACGACGCCGCTCGACGTGAAGCTCGAGGCCTACGGCGGAAACGTTGGCGGGCCGTGGGGCCGCATTCAGTTCCACGGATCGGATCGCTCGGCGGTGCTGCTCGAGGGCAAGACGCCCGACTATTTCGTAGGGCACGTGGACGAATTCAACTGGGATTGGATTTGGAAGCAGGAGCTGCTGGTTCCGCCTGGCTCGCACAATATCACCGTGACGCGCAATGGGACGGAAGTGTGGTCCGGCACTGTGAATGTTGCGGCGAATCAGAAAGTGATCATCGACTTGAGCAAGAACGGCGCGACGCAGAACAAGCCCTGGCCGCGCGGCGAGGCGTTGATGAAGAAGAGCCCATTGCCGCGTTTCAAGGCGGGGATCGCCAGCGCGACTGTAGTAGTTGCGCCGGTGACCATCGGCGGATTTACGGCTTCCACTACGCAGATCAATTGCGGCCAGTCTTCGACGCTCAACTGGAGCGCCAACGACGCGGTAAAGGGCAACATTAGCAACGTCGGCGACGTGGCCACGACGGGCAGCCAGTCCGTTACGCCGCACGCAACGACAACCTACACTTTGACCGAGACGGGACCCGGCGGCGTGGCGACTTCATCGTCGACGGTGAACGTGAATACCGTGGTGGTGGCCAGCCTGGCCGCAAATCCGGCCGAGCTGCACTATCGCAAGATCGGCGAGAAGGTGAAAGTGCAGGACTCGACGACGCTGACTTGGACCACTTCGAATGCGGATAACGTCAACATCGATCCGCTCGGCAAGGTGGATCTAAACGGCAGCCAGTCCATCAAGGCCGAGCCGAAGAAGACCGACCTTGGTCCGGTGGATGAGACCAACACTTATTCGCTGAATGCCACGAACGTTTGCGGCGGCTCCTCGACGCAGACGGCTTCGGTGCATATCGTCGGCTCGATCGAGCCGGTGCCGACCGTGGTGCTCTACAGCATCTTCTATCCTACGGATTACCCGGACGCGAAGCATCCCACGACCGGATTGCTCAAGAGCCAGTCGACGCACTTGACCGAGCTCGCCGCCGGATTCAAGAAGTATCTGGAATACGATGAAGGCGCGAAGCTTTCGATCACCGCTTATGCGGATCAGCGCGGCAGCAAGAAGCACAATCAGGAATTGAGCGAACGCCGCGTCGAGCGCATCAAGCAGTACCTCGTGGATCAGGGCGTGGCCTCGGATAAGGTCGAGACCGCGGCTTACGGCGAGGAACGCAATCTGACCAAGGATGAAGTGAAGGGACTCGAGGAAGCGAATCCGGCCAAGGCCGCCAAGAAGCACTCGAACAAGCGGACCAGCTGGCTGGCTTACAATCGTCGCGCGGATGTGGTGCTGCTGCCGTCAGGACAGAAGTCGGCGCAGTATTATCCGAACGACGCTTCCGATGTGGACATCCTCTGGCAGCTTGCCAAGCCGAATATCAAGAAGGTAGAGAAGGAACAGTAATCAAAGGCAAATTCAAAAAAAGAGCGCCGGTCCCGATCGCGGGGCCGGCGCTTTTTTTGTATCGCTGGCGCCCCCGCCGGCATCTTCAGACCGCCATCCCAGGCAAGACCGGAAAATCTGCGCGGATCTCAGTGATAATTTCATGGCTGGAGCGGTGTAGCCTAGTCCGCGCGGACCGAAAATTCAATTCGATGCCCGTCTTGGCAATATGGAGGCCGCGGCGGGCCGCAGCGGGCGTCAGGGTCCCGAGGCGGCGGCCGGTTTAGCGCCTTCTTGGAATTGGGAGAGGCGCATCTTATATCCCGCGTTTTCTGGATCGAGTTTGAGGGCCTGTTTTTCGCTGGCCACGGCCTCGGTGCGCTGGCCGTTCATGAACTGCGCCTCAGCGAGAGTGTCGAGAAAAGATGGATTGGGAGACGGAGATGTCTCAACTGCACGACGCGCGAGGACCAGAGCCTCGGACGGATTTCGCAGTCTGGCATCATCCGCTGTGCAGTAGATCCACGCGAGGTTATTTTCCGCAGTCGGATAATCGGGTTGAAGCTCGAGAGCGCGCTTCAGGTGAGCGATAGCGCCGGACGCATCTTTCAATTGCGAAAGAGCGAAGGCCACCCCCATCTGCGTCTCGGGGTCCTTTGGATTTTGCTCGATGGCCTGCTGGAACTGGCCCATGGCACCGTTCAGGTCACCTTTTTGACCTAGGGCGGTGCCAAGAGAGATTTCTGTGCCTGGGACATTGGGGCTGAGTTCTAGAGACCTGGCAAATTCTGCAATGGCGCCATCCAGGTCTTTCTTTTGGGCCAGGCAGAGACCGATATTGTTGTGCGCCGCGGAACTGTCCGGATTCAGCCGGAGCGACTGGTTGTATTCGTCAATCGCGGCGTCGAGTTTATGTTGCGCGAGGAGGACGTTGGCGTAATCATTATGGAGCCCCCCGTTGTCCGGCATGAAGCCAAGCAGAAACAGATATTGTTCCGCTGCGGCGCTATATTGCCGGTCCTCTTTCAAGAGATTGGCGAGATTATTCTCGTCCTCAAAGCGGCTCTTTACGAACTCGGCCTGATCGGCGAAATGCGAAGACGACGCGTTGAGGGAGCGACGCAGCTCGGAGATTGCGGGCTTGCGCTCTTTGTGCTTTTCGTAAAGCTCGACGAGCGCGTCGCTGGGCGCCACATCGGCTGGATGACTCGCCAGCAACGTCTTGAGTTCGGCGACAGCTTCTTGAGTCCGGCCCACAAATTCGAGGCCGGCCGCGAACGCCATGTGCTGGGAGTCGCCGAACGGAACGATGCGAACGCCTTCGTGAAGTTCCGTGAGGGCGGCATCGTCTTTCCCGTTGGCGGAAAATAGCGCCGCCAACGCAGAGTGAGGCGGGGGGTTATCCGGCTCAAGGCGAATGGCCTCCCGCAGTTCGCTTTCCGCTTTTTCTAGATTGTGAGTCTCCGCATATTGATTGGCTAGCGCGACGTGGATGCTCGCAAGCTCAGGCTCCTCCTTTACGCGACCAATGAGCTGCGCTTCAATGGAGCTCGGTCCATCAGGGGCAGGAGTGGTCTCTGCGGTATCTTCATCGGAAGCAGGACCAGGCGCCGCGGTATCTTCCTCGGAGGCAAATGCCGGCGGCCCGGCATCTTGGCTGGGGCCACCTACGAACGTAGGCATCTCGGGAATGTCACTCCACCCTGGCGCTTCGCCGTCGTCCTCGTCGTCCGGATCGACGGAGGCCAACTTTTGCAACTCTGACTCATCGTCGGAACTGGTCGCAGTGGAGGCCACGGCTTGTTGAACCGCCGGAAGATTCGGGACAAGTGCCGCAGCTCGCAGAAGCAGCTCGGCCTCTTCTGGGTCTCGCTTCGTGACAACGCGAGGTGGTTTTCGCCACAACCTATCGAGATATAGGGCTCTAGCAGTCGCCAGCAGAGGCCAAGGACTCTTGGGATTCTCATCTATCGATCCGCGGCATTCCTTCGTAGCAGACTCTAGGGCACCCGAGTGACTAAGAGCGGCACATTTACCAAGATGCTCAACTGGTCCGTCCTGGTCACCCGAGGTAGAGGACGATGTCACGCCGGCGGACGAGAGGCGTTCGAAGAGAATCCCTTCGCCGCCAGCGAGCTTTACACGGTCTAGGAAATCCGCCGTAGGAGAAAAACTCAGTCCACGGGTTTTGATGAGATGGGCGATGTAGCTGGGCGAGTAGCCCAACGCGAGACGGCCCAGAATCTCAACGCGGCCGACCGGAGCGGACTGCGCGAAGAGACACGACGACATGAACGCAAAAACGAAAGCGAGGAGCAGAGAACGGAGTTTCATGTTCTTAGAAAGTTGGACACCGGAAGCCGCCGAGCGGTGCCCCGGGAGACAATTAGACCGCAGCACGCCAGTAGGAGCAATAAAACTTTGGTATCAGTCTACAATAGTTAACCGGGACCAGAGCCTTCGGTCGCACCATCAGCTTCCAGTCGTCGTGCGGTAAAGTACGGACGGAAAAAGAATAAACTGATGCGGCTCACAGTCCGACACAAGCGCCGGGTGGCGGCAATAAAACCGTCGGCGGGAAAAGCGTGATACTTGGCGGCTAGGAAAACTCCTGATGCGGCCAGCTAGAGAACGCTCGCTGCCTCGCCATGCTTTGGGCCCCGTAGATCCGGGGCCCGGAGTTAGTACTCGAAATCCCGCGAATGAGCAGCTAGCGCGCTGAAGCAGCCTTGGCAGCCGGTGCCTTGTATCCGCACTTCGCCGCCTTCTTGAGCGCTTCGATTCCCTCCGCTGCCGTGAGCAACGGCGTAGTCTTCACTCCCTTGCACGCGCCGCCGGCGGCGAATGCGATGGCGATCGCGGCGACTTCGACGTTGCTGGGCATATCGATGATGCAAACCGCGTCGTAATCGCCGAACGAAAACCACCCGTTCAGCAATTTTCCGCCGAGATTTTCAATCGGCGTGCGAATCGCGTCGAAACGGTTCTGCGGATTCGCCACCAGCTTGTTCCATGACTCCGTGTTGTAGGCAACCTGGGTCAGATAAATGGACATGCGCGTCCTCCTTGTGGGGCTGGGCAATTCCAGTGCGGAGCGTCTCAGAAGGGGCGAGCGGAGTCAAGCGCAGCAAAAGTAGCGCCGGCGTCCCCGCCGGCATCTTACGAGCACAATCTTCAATGTGGGCAGTGGTCGCGCGCGGCGCGCGCAACATGAACCGAGCCGTTGAATTAGCTTTGGAGTCCGCGCACGTTCATCGTCTTCGCTGAAATTTGAAGTCGTAAGATGCCGGCGGGGACGCCGGCGCTACGAGGACCGCTACGGCTGCGTATCGCGCAGCAGCACGACGTCGGATTCCGTGTGCGCGCGCACCATTCCCAGCATCTTCCAGTCGGGCGACCAGTGGAAGGCCTCTATGCGTTCGGCGAGGAAATTCGTGATCTTACGCTTCGCGGAACCATCGAGCGGCTGAAGCCAGAGATTACTAGCTCCGCTTTCGCGGATCGGATAAATCAGAGCCTTTCCATCCGGCGAGAAACTCAGACTGCCTCCAATGCGCGGATCGGGATCGATAAGCTGAGGATGTGCGTCCGGCCCGGCATCGAGCGCCAGCACGGCTAGCTTCAGGATGCTCCGGCTCGGTTGGTCGGGCGGAGAAATCGCGGCGATGAACGCCACCTGTTTTCCGTCCGGCGAAATCGCCACGCGCGGAGCGGCAACGATAGAATTTGGAATCGCGCTGCCGGGCACCACCTCTGGTGCGGCGGATCCGTCGATGGGCACGCGCTTTAGGTTGCCGTTCAGCTCGAGATAGTAAGCCCACTTCGAATCTGGCGAGCACTCAGGATTTAGGTCCAGCTTTCCACTCGAAAGTTGTTTCGGATTTGTGCCATCCGCGTCAACGCGCCACACGTTGACCTGATTCCCACCGCCGTGTCCAACCCAACTGAAGACCAGCGACCGCCCATCCCGGCAGGCGCTCAGTCCATTGATTCCCAAGCCGCTTAGAAGCACGGTCTTGCCGCTGCCATCGGCGGAAACTCGCACTAGATTGCCGTCTTCGAACAGATCGAAACCTCCGGTGGCCGTCCACACGAAATCAGAAACGTCTTTCTCTTGAGGCAGAGCGGGGCCCGGCGGGTTCGCGCCCGTTCCCGCAGCGGGGAACATATAGAAGCTTCGCAGCGTTTTTTGTTGCACGGTGGCGAGAGTCTTGGCGTCGGCGGAAAGCGTCAGCGTGATATAGCTGTTGGTGTCCTTCGTCACCTGCTGAAATTTCCCGCCAGGAATCGAGGTGATACCGATCTGCGTCCGCGGGCCGCTGGCTGGCTCTTGGTAAATGCCCAGCAGGGCCTCGCCATTGGGAAGCCAGATCTGCTTGCGAAGGAGCTTGTCCTTAAAGATCGCCGCCGTTTCCGACTTGCCGGAAGCGACATCGTATAGATGGATGGAGCTGAGTTCATCGCCGCTTTGCGGGATCACGGCCGCAACCTGTTTCCCGTTTGGTGACCACGCCAGCGCTTGCGGAATTAGCGGAGTAGGTGCAGTGAAGAACGCCTTTTCATCCGTGCCATCCGCATTCGCGGTGAGGAATTGATACTTGCCAACTTCGGGATCGTTCGCACGCACGTAGGCAAAGCGCTTGCCGTCCGGTGAAAAGGAAACGCCCGAATCAATATCGCGGACGATCAACTGCGGCGCACCGCCGAGCACCGGCGCGCGATACAAATTGTAGCTAAATTGAACCGCCGTCTCCGCTTTCCGGAAATAGATGTAGTTACCGTCCGGAGAAAATCCGAGTTCGCTATAAACTGCGTCGGACGGGGCGATCACTTGCGTATCGCTGTTGGTGGGCACGTTGCGCAGCCACAGGCTGGCTTTGCCGGCATCAATCAGTTCGCTCAGGATATATTTTCCATCCGGTGAAATCGCCGCCTGTGCGGATTTTCCGTTGTTGGTGATTTGCGAGATGGTGAAATTCTGGAAGGGCATGGCCGCGGGCTTCGCGCGCAGCAACGAATAAACCCCGTAGCCCGCGCCGGCGATCAAAATCAGAACCACCACAGCGATGCCCGCGAGCGCGCCCTTGTGCTGCCCGGCGGCCTCGGCTACGACTGAGCTGCCCGACGGATGCACCGCGCGCGCGGCGCTGTCGCTCTTCGCGGCCACGGACACGGACGAATCGCGCGGGGCGCTCGCCGCAGGTTGAGCCAGTGAGCTGAGATGCTCTCCCGGCTCGCTCGCGATCGCGACGTTCTTTGCGGACCGCGTGGAATCTAATTCGCGCTTGAGCCGCTTCAGATCGGCACGCATGTCGGACGCGTGCTGATAGCGCGTATCGCGATCTTTTTCGAGCGCCTTGCCAATGATGCGCTCGAGCTCCGCGGGCACTTCGGGATTGAGGCGCACCGGCGCGGCGACCGGGCGATTCAGAATGGCATCGAAAATCACGCCGGTAGATTCACCGCGGAACGGCGATACGCCAGTAGACATTTCATAGAGCACCACGCCGAAGCTGAAAAGGTCGGTGCGCGCATCCACTTCCTTGGCGCGCACCTGCTCCGGCGACATATAGGCGATCGTGCCGACAGCACTGCCGGGGCTG
This sequence comes from Candidatus Acidiferrales bacterium, assembly GCA_036833535.1. Lineage (GTDB taxonomy): Bacteria > Acidobacteriota > Terriglobia > Acidiferrales > UBA7541 > Palsa-147. The sequence continues at coordinate 9,252 of DAITPO010000054.1, forward strand.
GTGAGATTCTCTTCCTTTGTTGGAGGCGTGAGTTGATCTTGCGTGGCATCGGCGCCGGCGGCCGGGATGGCCTTAATGCCGACATTCTTGGCGAGGCCGAAATCGAGAATCTTTGCGTGCCCGCGCTTGGTGATGAAAATATTTGCGGGCTTGATGTCGCGGTGCACGATGCCGCGTTCGTGCGCCGCTTCGAGCGCGTCCGTCACTTCCAGCGCGATATCCAGCAGGCGCTCGATCTCCATCGGCCGGCCGAGAATCACGTGCTTGAGCGTCGAGCCTTCGAGCAGCTCCATGCACAGGAACGGCTTCCCGTCCGCCTCGCCGATATCGTAAATCGTGCAGATATTCGCGTGATTCAGCGCCGAAGCAGCGCGCGCTTCGCGGCGAAAGCGATCGAGCGCGATCGGGTCGCGCGCCGTCTCATCCGGCAGGAATTTCAGCGCCACCATGCGGCCGAGGCGGGTATCTTCGGCCTTGTAAACCACGCCCATGCCGCCGCCGCCAAGTTTTTCGATGATGCGATAGTGCGAGATGGATTCGTTGATCATTTGCCCCGGAACTCCGCGTCATATTAGGTGGCGACACCTTTCAAGTCAACGCGGGCCCAATCGTCCGGCCTTTCCCTAAACTCCCCTTCGCCTCTAGCCGATAAAGCGAAAGGGAGATTGCGCCAAGTGTGCCCAGTCGGAACAGCATCTCCTGCCACTCAATCGCACTATCGAAAATTGCGCCGTCACTTCCCAAAAGGGGGACGTCATCATGTCCGTGCTAACCGCTCCTCGTGGAACTGAGTTCGCAAAAACTAATTCTTCGAAAATCACGCCGCAGGAGCAAAGTCTCAGAGATCTCGGTCTCGATAATCTCGGGCGCGTCTATTGGGATCTGCCCACGGCCGCGCTCTACGAAGAGGCCATTCGCCGCTATGAAGGAACGCTGTGTCATCTCGGCCCACTGGTTGTGCGCACGGGCCAATACACCGGGCGCTTGCCGCAAGATCGCTTTTTCGTGCGCGAACCTTCCAGCGAACACAACATTTCCTGGGGCCAAGTCAATCGCCCGCTCGATGCCGCGAAATTTGACGCCCTCAAGCACCGCCTCTGCTCGTATCTGCAGGGAAAGGATATTTTCATTCAGAACTGCTACGCGGGGGCGGACGAACAATATCGCATTCCGATTCGCGTGGTCAGCGAGCGGGCTTGGGCCGCGCTGTTCGCCCGCACCATGTTTATCCGCGAGCTGGATCCTGAAAAGCTGGCGCAACACGTTCCGGAATTTACCGTCCTGCACGCCCCGGATTTTCACGCCGACCCGGCCGTTGACGGCACGCACTCCGAAGCATTCGTGCTGCTGCATTTTGGAAAGAAATTGATTCTGATTGGCGGCACCGCGTACGCCGGTGAAATCAAGAAATCCATCTTTACGGTGATGAATTACCTGCTGCCGCAAAAAGGCGTGATGGCCATGCACTGTTCGGCGAATTACGGCAGCGATGAAAACGACGTGGCCATTTTCTTCGGCTTGTCCGGCACGGGCAAAACGACGCTTTCCGCCGATCCCGATCGCACATTGATCGGCGACGACGAACATGGCTGGAGCGAAAATGGCGCCTTCAATTTCGAAGGCGGATGCTATGCAAAAGTTATCCGGCTATCGCCCACCGGCGAGCCGGAAATTTACGAAACCACGCGGCGCTTCGGAACGATTTTGGAAAATGTGGCCATGGACACGCGCACGCGGCACGTCGATCTGAACGACGCCTCACTCACCGAAAACACGCGCGCCGCTTATCCCATCACCCACATTCCGAATATGACCCGAACAGGCAAAGCAGGCCATCCCAAACACATCATCATGCTCACCTGCGATGCATTTGGCGTGCTTCCGCCGTTGGCGCGCCTCACTCCCGCGCAGGCGATGTATCATTTTATTTCCGGTTATACCGCGAAAATTGCGGGCACTGAGTCGGGAATCAAAGAGCCGCAGGCGACTTTCAGCACGTGTTTTGGCGCGCCCTTCATGGCGCTGCCGCCGACCGTCTATGCCAAATTGCTTGGTGAAAAACTGGCCAAGCACAATGTGGATGTCTGGCTGGTGAACACCGGCTGGATCGGCGGGGCTTACGGACAAGATCAAAGGATCAAACTCGAATTCACCCGCGCGATGGTGAAGGCGGTTCTTTCCGGCGCGTTCAAGGATGCAGCGACAAAGCTCGATCCGACTTTTGGATTTGCGGTTCCGGTGTCGTGCCCCGGCGTCCCCGATGAAATCATGAACGCGCGCGACGCCTGGAAGGACAAAACCGCATACGACCGCAAGGCCCGCGACTTGGCGGTGATGTTCGTGAACAATTTCACAGAAAATGCCAGCGACGCCTCGTCCGAGATCAAAAAGGCCGGCCCAAAACTCCACATCTAAAATCTAAAAACGAATCACCGTTTATGTCAGGCCGCAACATTGCAGCCCGCACAAAAATTCTAAACGCTGTCATCCTTAGTCCGCCTAGGCGGACTAAGGATCTAAACGTCCAACGCAGCCGACACCTCTCCCCAACAAATCCCATCGAATACCCTGGAATTCATTTACACTCCAAAACGGCTCCGTCATGATCGACATCACTCGGCTGTTTCAAGCCTTCCTCGCTCCCGCTCTCTTTGTGTCCGCCACTTCCCTGCTCATCCTCTCGATCAACGTCCGCCTGATGGGCATCGTCAGCCGCCTGCGGCAGTTCATTCACGCCAAGCATGACGCCGCCAAGAATGACCGCCTGCAGGAAGCCGAGGCCTACACGTCGCAAATCACCGCGATCGAGCAGCGCGCCGCCATGATTCAACGCTGCTTCCTGCTGGTTCTTATTTCTCTTGCCGGGACGATCACCTCCTGCCTGCTGCTGGGCTTTGGCCTCTACTGGGAACATGCCGCGCTGGCCGCTGCTATCGTTTTTGTTCTCTCCATGATCTGCTTGCTGGCCGGAACGTACTACTACTTCCGCGAAGTTCTAGTGGCGCTCAGTTCGGTCCGCGACGAGGCCCGCGACGTGCGCTTCATGGATCTCGGCCCGCTACCCGAGATTCGCAACCACCATCCGCTCTAAATCGCTTCACCTTTGAAGACTAGCGTGTCGGCATGTGTGCGTTTTGCGCAGGCTGGCGGGTAGAATCGTGGGGATCATGACGCGGCGAAGTATGAAATTCGAAGAGTGCATCGTTTCCTTGGCGCCGAACGCGACTTCCATCTTATTCGCGATCGGCGCGCGTCGCAGCGTCGTCGGAGTAAGCAAATGGTGCCGAGAAGTCGCACCAGTGGGTCGCCTGGCGCGCGTCGGTGATTGCTGGAAGCTGGATGTTCGCGAAGTCGCGGCTCTGCGGCCGACCCTAATCGTAGGGTCAGTTCCCTTTCGGCCGGAAGTTGTCGCGGAATTACTGAACCTGCCCGCAACATTCGTCGCGCTCAATCCTCGAAGCCTCGAAGATATTTACGCGGATGTCCGGCGGCTTGGCGGCCTGACGAATCGGCGCCCCGCCGCTGAAAAATTGATCTCCCGAATGAAGAAGCAACTCGCGGTCATTGGCCGTCTCGCAGCGCGCGCGAAAACGCGGCCGCGAGTTTACGCCGAGGCCTGGCCGAATCCGCGAATCAGTTCCCCGCCCTGGGTCGCAGAACTTGTGAGTCTAGCGGGAGGTAAGCTGATCGTACCGCCGGGCGAACGGCTAAGTGACGCGCAAATTACGAAAGCCGCGCCGGAGGTGATTATTCTGGCGTGGACGGCAACGGGCGAGCGCGCCGATCCGCGACGCACCCTCGAGAATCCGCGCTGGCGCGACGTGCCCGCGATCAAAAACCGGCGCGTCGTCGTCATTCGCGACGAACTGCTGAATACGCCGGGCCCTCCACTCATCGACGGCGCTCGCGCTCTGCTGCGCGCCATTCATCCGGAGCTTTCGCCATGAAAACGCGTCGCGCGCAAACCCCGCCTTCGCGCTCTACCGAGCCACTCGTCGTTGTCGCCGCTCTCATTGAGTCGCGCGGTCGAATTCTGGCTTGCCAGCGCCGCAAAAATGACGCCTTTGGCCTCAAGTGGGAATTCCCCGGCGGCAAAGTTCAGCCCGGTGAACAGCCCGCGCAAGCCCTCGCCCGCGAGCTAAAAGAAGAGCTCGGCGTCGAGGCCGCAATTGGCGAGGAGCTCTATCGCACTCGACATCGCTACAAAGAGATGTCGCGCGAAATTGAATTGATTTTCTTCGCAGCTCACGCCGACGAGAAGGATACGCGCAACCTCGCGTTTGAGCAGATGCGCTGGGTCCGCCCCGAGGATTTGGCGGAGCTTGATTTCCTGCATGCCGATCGCGAATTCGTGGCAAAGCTGGCTGGCCGCACCGCGCGAGGAACCTAGGCGTCGCTCGGGCGCTAATTCCGCGCTTCGTACCATATGAAAGCCCCGCTGACCGAGTTATCGTGCAACCGGAAGACTCCGTCATCGAATCTTGCTTCAAATTCGGACCTCGAAACTCCGAAGTCGGCCGTCCTCGACGCCGACGGTGCCCCATTTCTATTCGAGACACGGTGGGGAGTAGAAATCGCCGTAACTCATTGAAACTAAAGAATCGGAGCCATTTCTATTCAAGACAAAAACACGCCGATTTTTGGCCTCCAACCACCGCTCGAGTCGACGCATTTGGAGCTTCTGTTCCGTAATGGCACCACTTCGATATGTTATCCCGGTCCTGATTTCCAACCGCATTCGCATTCGTGATATATTCTTTGCGATGATTTTCGGTCAGCCTCGCGCTGACAGGAGCAAAGATGGCATCGAAAGTTAGCCGGGCGGTCATGGAGCCCGACATCGAGAAACCTGCCTATTCGAACGACCTGCTGATTGGCCTCTATACCGGGGTGCTGAAGTGCCGGATGTGCGACGAAAAGGCGCGTATCCTCTTTCGCCAGAGCAAGTTCGGTGGAAACTTCTACTCGGGAGTGGGCCAGGAAGCCACCGAGGTCGGCGCCGCGTACACGCTCCGGAAGGACGACTGGATCGCGCCCTCGCACCGCGACTGGACCTCCAACATAATCAAGGGCGCACCGCTGAAGTTCTGCTTTGCCCAGCTTTTCGCCAAAGCGACCAGCACGGACCGCGGGCGCTCCTCCCCGGCGCATATGGGCTATCCCGAGCTGAATGTGATCACCCCGGCCAGCAGCATTGCCGGACAATTGGCCGTCGGCACGGGCGTGGCTTTCGGGCTGAAGCGGCTCGGGAAGGACTCCGTGGTCGTTTCGTTCTTTGGTGATGGCGCGACGAGCATCGGCGGCTTCCACGAATCATTGAATTTTGCCGGCGTGCATAAGCTGCCGATTATTTACGTCTGCCAGAATAACCTCTGGGCCGAATCGGTGCCGCTGCGGTTGCAGACGGCGCTGAAGGATCTCTCGGACCGGGCCAAGGCTTACGGCTTCCCCGGCGTCAGCGTCGATGGGAACGACGTGCTGGCGGTGTACGACGCGGCGACAAAGGCCATTGCGCGGGCGCGCGCGGGCGAAGGCGCGACGATGATCGAGTGCAAGACTTACCGCTGGTACGGCCACTCGGAAATCGATCCCGCGAAATACCGGACGAAGGAAGAGGTCGAGTCGTGGAAGAAGAAGGACCCTGTCGCGACCTTCGAGAAATCATTGATCGAGAAGAAAGTTCTGACCGAGGCGAAGAAAAAGCAGATCGCGGATGGGATCACACGCGAAATTGATGAGGCCGTCGAGTTTGCCGAGAAAAGCCCATATCCAGACGCGTCTGAAATCACGAATTTCGTCTGGGCCGATTAGCGGAAGGAAACCGAGAGCGAATGTCACGAACGATTACATATATTGACGCCATCACCGAAGCGCTCGATCAGGAAATGGAGCGCGACGATCGCGTCTTCATCATGGGCGAGGATATCGGGCCTTCGGGCGGCGTTTTCAAGGCTACCGCTGGGCTTTGGGAGAAATACGGCGAGGACCGCGTCCTGGATACGCCGCTAGCGGAGAACAACATCATCGCGTCGGCGCTCGGCGCGGCGATGGTGGGTTTGCGGCCTGTGCCGGAAATTCAGTTTGCGGATTTCATCACGCCTTCGATGGACGCGATCGTTCAGCAGGCGGCGAAGATTCATTATCGCAGCAATGGGGCGTTCAAGGTTCCGATCACGGTGCGGATTTGCTGCGGCGGAAGCTCAGGCAGCGGCCTCTATCACTCGCAGGAAAACGCGGCGTGGTTTACGCACGAGCCGGGACTAAAAGTAGTGATGCCCGCGACCGCGTACGACGCGAAGGGCCTGCTGCTCGCGGCCATTCGCGACCCAAATCCGGTGCTCTACTTCGAACACAAGAAGCTGTATCGCTCGGTCAAGGGCGATGTGCCCGACGATGATTACATCGTGCCTCTGGGCAAGGCGGCGGTGCGTCGCGAAGGGCGCGACATGACCATTTTGACTTACGGCTCGATGCTGCATCTTTCGATGGATGCGGCGGAGCAGATGGCGAAGAAGGGCGTCGAGACGGAAGTGGTGGATTTGCGGACGCTGGCGCCGCTGGATAAAGACACGATTCTTTCGAGCGTGCGGAAGACCAGCAAGTGCCTGATCGTCCACGAAGACAAGCGCACCATGGGAATCGGCGCGGAACTTGCGGCTATCGTCGGCGAAGAAGCGTTCGACGATCTAGATGGCCCGATCATGCGCATCACCGGACCGGATATTCCCGCAATGCCGTTCAGCCCGCCGCTGGAAAAAGCCTGGCAGGTAAACACCGAGAAAATCATCGCCGGTATGGAGAAGCTCGCAGCGTATTAGTAGCGCCGGCGTCCCCGCCGGCATCTTACGACTACAAATTGCGCCACGGGCAAGATTCACGCGCGGACCACGCAGCCAAATCGTTGCAATCTACTTAACGCCTCGCGCCGCGCACGATTACGGACTTTGCCAACGCTTGTGCTCGTAAGATGCCGGCGGGGACGCCGGCGCTACTTACTGTGCCACCATGCGGCCGCCGTCTACCGCTAGGATTTGACCGGTTACGAAATTCGATTTTACGAAGAAGGCTACCGCATCGGCTATGTCTTCGCCCGTGCCGGTGCGATGAACTGGCGTGCGCTTGATGTAATCCTCGTCGGGTGCTTCGCCTGGAAATTGAATTGTTCCAGGGGCGACGCTATTGACCAGAATCTTCGGCGCGAGGCCGCGGGCCAGACATTTTGTGAGATGAATTACGCCGGCCTTGGAAACGCAATAGTGCGTGAAGGCTGGCCAGGCAAGGATGCCGCCTAGCGAAGAAATATTTACGATGTGGGATTGCGGGCTTGGGCTGCGGCGAAGAAGAGGAATTGCCGCTTGGGCACAGAGGAACTGGGCTTTGAGATTCGTGTTCATGATGCGGTCCCATTGTTCTTCGGTCAGCGTTTCGAAATCGGCGGCGAAGAATGTTCCGGCGTTGTTGACCAGGATGTCGAGGCGCGAGAATTGCTTTTCGATGGCGGCGAATAGTTTCGTCACATCGGCCTTCTTCGAGACATCGCCTTGCATGGCTGCTGCGCGGCGGCCTGAGGCCGTGATTTTCGCTACGACTTCCTCGGCGTCCGATTTTGAGTTCTCGTAGTTGATTACGATATCCGCGCCTTCGGATGCCAGGCGCAGCGCGATGCTGCGGCCTATACGTTTCGCGGCGCCGGTTACCAGTGCTACTTGGCCTGCTAGAGGGGTTCCGGGCATTTGGTGCTCCTTCGTTTTCGGAATGGAATTGAGTCATCACCTTAACATTGCGCGTTTACGTGTCAACCGCGGCTGCGCAGACGGCGAATCACCGCAGAGACGCAGAGGGCGCTGAGAAATGCAGTACAATCCTTCGGTTCGTGGAGGATGCATGAAGCTTGATCTCTTGGCGATTGCGGCGCACCCGGATGATGTGGAGCTGACTTGCGGTGGGACGCTGATCAAGATGGCGGCGCGCGGCTACCGCACCGGCATTCTCGATTTGACGCGCGGCGAGATGGGCTCGCGCGGTACTCCGGAAATTCGCGCGCGGGAAGCCGCGGCGGCGGCGAAGATCCTGGGCGTGAAAGTACGCGAGAATCTGGGGCTGCCGGATTCGCGGCTCGAGGTGAACGAGGAATACAAGCTCGAACTGGCGCGCATGATTCGCGAGCTGCAGCCGCACATTGTGATTCTTCCGTACTGGGAAGGACGCCATCCCGATCATTACTATGCCGGGCGGCTTAGCTATGAGGGTTGCTTTCTCGCGGGATTGAAGCGCTTGCCGATCGGCGGCGAGGCGTTTCGGCCGTTCAAGATCATCTACTCGACGGCCTACGAGGAAAATGTTAGGCCGAACTTCGCCGTGGATATTACGCGGGAGTTCGATCGGCGGCGGCGGGCGATTCTGGCCTACAAGTCACAGTTTGCGCCCTCGGCAAAAGACAAACGCTCGAAGGTGCATATTCCGCTCGACGAGTTGGAATCGCGCATGAGCGTCATGTCGAGCTATTACGGACGGATGATCGGCGTGAGGTACGCGGAGCCGTTCCTGACGCGGGAAATCCTTGCGGTGGACGATATCGTGAACATGCCAGTGCGCTCGGTTTGAGAGAAACCGACGTTTTTGGGGCTAGAAGTCTTCCGCGCCCTGGGCGTAGGTGAAGCCTGGGAGTTGCTGGCCCTTCGTATTGCGCTCGACGCGGACGCGCAGCGGAGCTTCCGATTCTGCTCCGGCCTTGCGCAGCACGGCGAACGTGGTGAGCGCTTCGTTGTAAACCTTTGTAATCAGGTAGGTTTCACCGCTCGTGTCCTGTTTCCAGACCTGCCCGACCTGTATTTTGTGCACCGACATGATCGCCACACAAGAATTTAGACAGAATCGCGCGGGGCGTCAACAAGCTTCCGAGGAATCGCGCGAGGCAAAGAAACTCTTTTGCCCGAGACGACATCGAAGTATCCAGGGCATGCGGGCTATCGGGTGTATAATTCCGTCAAGGCTCGCCGGAGGTGGTGAATGAATCCATGGGTAAGACAGATCGGGGCCATTCTACTGACGGCGGCGCTCGCTTATCCTGTTGCATTCGCCCAGCAACCGTCGCAACCGCCACCGCAGCAGCAGTCCCAGCAACAGCCGCCGCCCGCTGACCAGCAGCCGCAGCAGCAGGGCGCGCAAGCCGCTCCCGATTCGCAGCCCACGCAGCAGGCTGATGTGACGCCGGATGAGCCTGGAACCAAGCCGGGCGTCAAAGGTGGAAGCGAGGCGGACGTCAACGCCATCGGCAACCGCAAGGTCGGACATGGGCTGGATATGTATTCGATGGAGCACGAAATTGCGCTGGGGAAGCAACTGGCGCAGGAAGTGGACCGCGTTTCGAAGTTCATCACCGACCCGGTGGTGACGGAATATGTGAATCGCGTCGGGCAAAACCTGGTTCGCAATTCGGACGCGCAGGTGCCCTTCACGATCAAGGTGATTGATTCCGATGTGGTGAATGCCTTCGCGCTGCCCGGCGGATTCTTTTATGTGAATAGCGGCATAGTGTTGCGGGCCGATGAGGAATCGGAAATGGCGGGAGTGATGGCGCATGAAATCGCGCATGTTTGTGCTCGGCATGGCACCCGCAACGCGACGAAGGCCAACATTATGCAGATGGCCACCATTCCGCTAATTCTTCTTGGGCCCGGCGGTTGGGCAGGCTACGGCCTCTACGAAGGCTTGAACTTCCTGATTCCCGTGACGTATCTGAAATTCAACCGCGATGCGGAACGCGAAGCCGACTATCTGGGCCTGCAATACATGTACAAGGCCGGATACGATCCCAATTCGTTCGTAACGTTCTTCGAAAAGGTGGAAGCGGACGAAAAGAAGCACCCGGGGACGATCCCGAAGGTTTTCTCGACGCATCCGCCGACGCCGGACCGCATCGAAGCGACGCAAAAGGAAATCGCGGCTCTTCTCCCATCGCGCGACGATTACATCGTCACAACGTCGGAATTCGATGTGGTGAAGAAGCGCCTCGCGGCGATCGAAGCTGGACAGAAAGTAACGGACAAGAAGAGCGCCAAAGACAAGCCGACGCTGCGGAAGAAGACAGAGACCCCGACGACCACGACCGGGACCGATAACACGGGAGATCAGAATCCTGACGATGACCGGCCGGTGTTGAAGCGCCGCCCGGATTAAGAAACGAACAGCGGGATAGAGTCAGGGCGTCCTGGTGAAATCGGGACGCCCTTTTTGTTTTGTAGCGCTGGCGTCCCGCCGGCATCTTACGAGCATATTAGTCGGCGAGAACCGAGATTGTGCGCGGAGCTTCACGGTAAATTGCGTCCATTGGAATGCGTAATCCGCGCGTGACTGCTGCCTATGGTGAGGAATGCGATCGTGAGATGCCGGCGGGGACGCCAGCGGTACCGTTACGAACGCTCGACTACTTCGGCTACGCCCATGCGCTTCAGGCCTTCGGCGTAATATTTGCGGTAGAGGACGTCCCACTCTTCGCTGCCCTCGAGGATCTCGCGCTTTTGGGATGTGATCTTGGTGCGGACTTCGGTGTCAACCTGCTCTTCGAGTTTCAGGAGGGCGGTGAGGATATTCACGATCTCCAGGCGAATGGTGTCGCGATCCTCGACGAAATCCACTTCGTCGAGCGCGACCAGCACATCGATGATCTTGTGCGAGACGCGCACGGTTTTTTCGCGACTGAGTCTCATCGTATGGCGCTCGAGGCGCCGAGCAACGCTGCGCTAGCGCAAAATCAATTTGCGCTGGCGCGCCAATTCCCCTTTCACCTTCTTGTACATGTCCTGGTAGCTGACGCCGGTGCGGCGCATTTCGTCCGAATGCTGGTTCAGAATTTCGCGGACTTCCTCGTTCAGGCGGTCTTCGATGCCCAATTCCTCGGCCATAGCCTGGCGGACGCGCTGCGCCACCATGTCCGCGGCTTTCGTCTCGATCATTTCGGCGGCGACCAGGCGCTTCACCACTTCCTTGGCCATGTAACCGACGAAATCGCGCTGCAGCAACATTTCCAGCGTCTCCGGGATTCTCGATGAATCAATTTCAGTCTACTGTCTGCTTCGCCGGAGGTCAAGGAAAGGAGGAAAGCCGCCTTTGGGGAGAGCATGAAGAAAATCGCGAGAGGATGCGCAACGAAGCTCGGATCCTTGGAGCCTGCCGGCCGGAGACCGGCCCGGCAAGCTCCAAGGGATACTGGTCAATTTGATTTCTTTGCGGAGGGTCCACTCGACAAAAGGTCGGCCATTGTCGGGGTTTGGCTGCCCATGTAGCGCGTAGAAAGATTCTGAGCAAGCAGCGGATCGGACTTCGCTCCCGCAACCGCTTTCTCCACGTGCTGGCGATGCTCGTCCTGCGGCCCCGCCAGCGTGAGGAGTGCAGCGGCGAATTCCATTTGTGGATCGTCGCCGCGGATGCCGATGGCCTTTTTCACCCAGGCGTAGCCGTCAAGGCCGGTCGCCGGATTATTTTCTTCCTTTCCGATCCACTGTTTATAGGCCTCTGCGAGATAACCGGCGTCGAACCAGGCCAATGCGTCGGCGCGACCGGCAAATTCTGCGGCGGTTGCGCGGGTGTAGAGTTTCGTGAGCAGTTCCTTCGCGGCCTGCGGATCCCTGCGCGCGTAGAGAGTGGCGCGGCGAAGCGTTTCCATGCGCACTAGGACCGGCGCGTTGGAATCGAGAATCGCGAGCGTGTCGCGAACCAGATTCCGGGGGTCGTAATTCTCGCCGCCGCTTAGATTCCAATCGTGGCTGACCCAGGGCAGCGATTTGGCGTTGCCGATTTCGATTTGGTGGCAGATCAGAGGAGGTCCTGCGTACGCTGCGGATACGAGGAGAAACAGCGCGGCGCAAGCTCCGGCTGTACAACGGACCGTAAAGTTACGTGAGGTTTTCATTGTGTTTGCGATCTCCTTTCGAGTGATCGTGCCTTACGAATGACAAGACGCCCGATAGAAGGCCGCCGTTAACTCTTGCCGAGGGTTGCTGAATTTACTTTGGCGCATGTTCCGAGTCCGGCCAATTGCGCTCCCAATTGCGCCAGAGACGAACGTCGCCGAGGCCCAATTGATTCCACCAGCTATCGAGCATCGTGCGATCGAGGCGAAGAATACCTTCGCGGGTCACGCCGGCCGGTGCGGGAACGAGCGATGCGAGCCGGTCATAGACGCGCGAGCGATCTGATTCATCCGCTCGCGAGAGTAGATGCCAGAGAGTGAGTGCATCGCGTTTGCGCGCCTCGGAGAGGACGATTCCGAGTGCGGCGCTTCGCTCCGCGGGCGTTGCGCTTCGGGAATCGAATTGCGCGAGAGCTTCGCGGAGCTTCGTTGGAGCGTCTTCGAAATAAGGCGTGCCGGGTCCTGAATTTGGATGCGTCGCGCAGGCCGCGCCGGTTGGGATGAAGGATTCGTGGCCGTTGAGCTTGAAGCCGACCCAGCCGAACGAAGTTTGCAAAAGCCCATTGCCCGAATCGTCTACGTGCAGCGTGTAGACGCAGCCGAGATCTACGGCGACGGCTGAAGGCGTATCTACGACGAAGCTGCCTGCGGGCGCCCAGATTTGGGCGTGAATCGTGCCGCGATCGAGAGCTAGACGCTTCGTGCCGGAACGCGATTGGACGGCGCGGAGGCGCGTGTCTGGATCGACGTCGACTTCACCGGTGGCGTTGTCAGTGATGGTCGCGCGGGAGTTCTGGTCGGTCTCGAGCGTCTGGCCTGTCTGCAGAGGTGCCATCTCCCCGTTGATGCCGATCATGTTTGCGCCGATTCGCGGGACGCCTTCCTTCGTAGAAACATTCCACGCTGACTGGCTGATTGATGTCCGGTGCAGAGAATTCTCGTATTCTACGACGCCGACTGCCAGCAGCGCCGCGGCGGCCAGTCCCGCAAATGCGGCGATGAAGCTCATGCGCACGCGGCGCGGCGCGGGGAGCGTCAGCGTCGCTTGCGTGAGCGCGCGAAAATCAGGTGCTGGGCGATTGTGGCGGAAGCGGCCCAGCGCGTTTTCCAATCGCTGAATCTCGGGATCAGGCTCGCCTGAGCCGTCCCACAAGTAATTGTCATTCATAATTCGTCCTTCTGGCCCCAGCTCGAGACAGCCAAGCGTTCCACATCATCTCCTCACGCCAGTCACAGAATTGAGCCCTTGACCGAACTCGCTCCGAGTTTTTCGCGGAGCTGTTGCATTCC
>DAITPO010000055.1:0-4787 GCA_036833535.1 Candidatus Acidiferrales bacterium
CAAAAGACGCGGCGAGCACCGCGAAATACCACAGCGTCAGCCGCAAGCGCAGCGGCAAATTCATTCGCCGGACTCCGCTTTTACGTAGTAGCCGAATCCTCGCGCGGTATGGATCAATTTGCGCGCATGGCCTTCATCCACTTTGCGGCGCAACAGTCGCACGAATGCGTCGAGCGTATTTTCTTCGATATCTTCCTCGAGCCCCCAGACGGCTTCGATGATCGCCTGGCGCGAGGCGACGCGGCCGTTGCGCCGCATCAGAAATTCGAGGAGCCTGAATTCGGTGGGCGTGAGGCGAAGCTCCGCGCCCGCCCGCGTGACGCGACTGGCAATGGTGTCGAGCTCCAGATCGGCAATATGCAGCGCATTCGTCTTCACTTCCGGCGCGCGCCGGCTGAGCGCGCGGATGCGTGCGAGCAGCTCGGCAAACGAGAACGGCTTGGTGAGGTAATCGTCAGCCCCCGCATTGAGCCCGTTGACGATGTCGGGAACGGCATCGCGCGCGGTGAGCATCAAAATTGGCGTCTTCTTTTTATGGCTGCGCAAACGCCGCGCCACTTCCAGTCCGTCAATCCCCGGCAGCATCACGTCGAGAAGAATGAGATCGAACTCGTACCCTTCGGCCAGCTCCAGCGCCGTGCGTCCATCAGCGGCAACACTGACGGAATGGTGCTCCTCTTCCAGGCCGCGCTTCAGCAGATTGGCCATGGCCCGCTCGTCTTCCACGACTAGGATTCTCATGCGTCTCCGCGCATCGAATCAGCTTCGCTCCCGAAGCTGAAGGATAGCTGAAAAATGGCGCGTTGACGCCTGGGGTCACAACTGCGATCGGCTGCGGAGGGGGTTAAGGGTGAAGGATGCACACGCAAGCTTCGCCGCAAATCAGCGCAAGTTTGCGTGAAATTCCGCGCCACATTCTTGCCGGCTGCGGCCGGATTCTTGCTGCGGCGAGCGGCGACTATTTTTCTTGCAGCGATTTGAGGTAGTTCGTCAGATTCGTGATGCGCATGTTCACGATCGCGTCATCTTTCGAGCTGACGGACTGGAACAGCGGTCCCCATGTCGGCATGTCCGACGTTCCGTGCGCGGGCGCCTTCACGCCATTGCGCAGCACGCTGGCAACGTGATCGGCGGGGAACTTGCCGTCGTTCTTCTTCGCGAGAGCGGATAGGTCGGCCGGAGCAGTTTTCAGATCAGCCGCCGCGGGACCGTCTCCCTTTCCGGTTTTTCCGTGGCAGACGGCGCAGTACTGCTTGTACATCTCTGCTCCGGAGGAGGGATTGGACGTCTTAATCGGTTCCTTCTTGACCTGCTTATCCTGGGCGCTTGCCACGCCGGCGATCAGCAACACCGCTACGCACAGGGTCCCGAAACGGCACATTGCCCGAAGGGTCATGACGATCCTCCCATCCAGAGTATTGATTTGAACTTTAACGTAAGCGATTGGCAACCGGTAAAGAACAGCAACCTTGTACTCTGGCGAGCGCGAGAAGTCAACGCACGAACGGTACAGCCGCGACGCGCAAGTTTCGCCCGTGCGCGATAAGCGCACACTCTTGAATTTGCATTAGTTGGGGAGGGTCTTCAGACCCTCCCGCTTTTCGGGCTCAGGTTAGCGGATTCTTGCGCTCGCTCGCGGAGGTAGAGGAAAAGAGGAAAAGCAAACGACACGCCGACAAGACAAAGTCCGGCAATCGCAAATCCGCGGTGAGCAATCTTCAGTCGCCGCGATTCCTGGCCCATGAACGCCACCAAAACGGCCGCCGACACAAGCACGTCCGCCACGAAAAAGCTACTGATGCGATTGGCAAACATTTGCGTCACGAACAGCCGCGCATCCACTCCGTTGTGCACCAACCACGGCACGAATTGCCAGTAAGGAATGGCGAAGCCGATGACGCAAAGAAACAAGTAAAGATTCTTGCGGCTCATGCGCAACGCTCCTCGCGCCCGATTCGAGGTCCACGTTCGAAACTGAATTTCTGTCTTCGGATACGGGGAAGGTCACGAAAAGGTTTCGCCGGTTGATCAGTGCGGGGCGTTACGGTGAGCCGAGCGGAAGGACGAAAACTTAGGCCATGGCTTTCACTTTTTAATTGCGAAATAAATCACGTAAAACCAGCTGAGAATGCCGTGCAGAATCATCCAAAGGATGGAATGGTGCACGCTCCAGGAGAGCGTGACCGCCAGCATGCTGCCGAATCCCCAGAAACCGACTCCTGCCGACTTGTGGCCGCTATCCAATCGCCGCTCCTCTGCCCGCGCATTCTACCATCGTCCGGCCTGCCGCAAAGATGTCGTAGGGGCGGGTCTTTAGACCCTCCCGCCATTCGGCCTTTTATCGGGCATTCCGGAGACCGGACGGAAAAGCAGATTCCTCGCTGCGCTCGGAATGACAATGAACTGAAAGCGGTCGCAATGAAACGCGAGAGAAGAAGAACTACTGCTCGGCCAAGTGAGCAGCCTGCAGTCGAGTCTGCAGGGCGCGGAGGATGGTATCGCGCGCAATCATGCCCACGATGTGGCCACCATCCAGCACCGGCATTTGATTGATATCTTCGCGCTGCATGCGTTCAAGCACATTCAGCACCGGCTCGGCAGGCTGCGCCCAGTGAATTTTATCGAGCGGCATCATAGCGGCTTGGATCGAGGTGTTCGCCCATTCGTCGCGATCGACATGGCGCGCCGAATCGAGAGTGATCAGCCCCACGGGAACATCGCCATTGGTGACCACATGGCAGCGCCGTCCGGTGCGCAGCACTTCGTGCACGTAATCTTCAATTGAATTTTCGCGGCCGATCGAGGAAATGTCGTGGGTCATCACGTCGCCGGCGTGAATCCCCGCCAGCGCCGAGCGAATGGTCACTTGCGCATAACTTTCCTGCGCGGCCTGCAGCAGGAACCACCCGATGAAGGCCATCCACAGGCCGCCGATTTTGTTGCCGCTGACGAATTGCGCGATGCCGCCGAAGATCATCAGGTAGGCAATCACCTGGCCGCTGCGCGCCGCGTAGCGCGTGGCCTTGGCGAAATCCTTGGTGGCGCCCCAAACGAGCGCTCGGAACACGCGCCCACCATCCAGCGGAAACCCGGGAACCAGATTGAACGCGGCGAGCGTGAAATTGATTTGCCATAGCCACGTGGCCGTCGCGATCACCATGTCGCTCGCGCCGTGAATCCGCGTGATCAGATAGAAGACGCCGGCAAGCAGAAAACTGGTGAACGGCCCGGCAATCGCGATATTGAATTCCTGCCGCGCGCTCGAGGGTTCGCGGTCGATGCGCGCCAGTCCGCCGAATACGAAAAGCGTGATGGATTGGACCGGCATTTTGTAGCGGATGGCGATCACGCTGTGCCCGAGTTCGTGAGTGACCACGGAAGCGAAAAAGAGAATCGAGGTGATGATGCCCAGCGCCCAATGCTGCTGCGGACTCCAGCTCGGATGTTGCTCTTTGAACTGCGTGCCGACCAAAAAGGTGATGAGCGCGAAGATGATGTACCAACTTGGGTGCAGATAAATGGGGATGTTGAGGATGCGGCCGATGCGTATGCCGGACGGTTGGTCCATTTCTCCCTCGGCGGCATTATAGCCAACCCGAGCCGCCGCGTCTGAGATTCCACGCCGTGTGCCTGCCGCCACGGCCTCTCCTCGCCGGTCATGCCGCAAGTGCCGCGAAATCAACAATTCATGATTGGCACATCGGTTGCCGATAGAAGCAGTGCCGATGCTGAGGCAGCGGCGGTGCCCGGTAGAGAAGCGATGTGGAATCTCTCTCTCGCTGGCGTTTAAACCAAGAGAGCTCCCGGGCAGTAACGAGAGAACGTGGCGCGGTTTCAGAGCCGCACGGAAGGGAACACGAAAATGCAAGACACCATGGGACTAGCAGTAGTGGGATTGGCCGTGCTCGGCTCGATATCGGTGGCGGTGGTGGTCGAGTGGATGGCTTTGTGGGGATTGATGCAGATGATGCCGATGCCGGATCCGGTGGCGGCCACGCCGGGCGCGAGCGGCTCGAGCGAGAACGCGCCCGATGCGCAATGCGAAATGGCCGTGATGGCGCGCGGCAAAGCGCGTGCTGCGGCGCATGGTTCGATGCAATGACTGGTGGGTCGCGCAGATGCTCATCTTGAAGCTCATGCTGGTCGTTGGCGCTTGCGGAGTCTTGCTGACGCTGGTTGGCGTGGTGCACGACATTCGCGAATCGTTCGAGCTCGTGAGATTGACGCACCGCGACGATGGGCGAATTGACGCGCCGGGTTCGCGGCGAGCGAAAAGCGACGCCACGCGAGATGACTGACGAGATTAAGAATTCCGAGTCCCAGCGGCGAGCACGTCGCGCGGACCTGGAAGGAACCGCTGGCAAAAACCCTTGCGGGGTGGCTTCGATTCCGCCGCAACGAAGCCGCCCTGCCGGCGGTTCGCATTTGCCGTGGCCGTTGCTTTTGTAGGGGAGGCCGGTGTAGCCCTCCCGCGACGGCCGTAGTCGCCGTCTCCGCCACGCGCACCGCGCGTGGTTTCGGAAAGGTCGAAACATCGGCGCGCAAATGCCTATGCTATGATGGCCCGTCACGAACCCCTGGCGCACAATGATGCGGGCCGCCCGCCGATTGCCTTCACTTGCACTGCTTCTAATCGTTGCCTCGCTCTTCTCTGCGGCGGCTGCCGATGCACAACAAAAGAATTCCTGGGATAGCGCGATCGATTCGTTCGCAGCAAAGATTACGGCTCTCGCCGGCGCGCACGCGTCCGTGCGGCTGACTGTGAAGAACGTGTCGTCGCTGGATGC
>DAITPO010000055.1:4887-18278 GCA_036833535.1 Candidatus Acidiferrales bacterium
CCGGCGCGCACGCGTCCGTGCGGCTGACTGTGAAGAACGTGTCGTCGCTGGATGCAGGGCGCGTAGGCGATTTTACCTCTGCGCTGGAGGAGCGATTGCAGCAGCGCGGGTTGAAGATTGAGAACGGCGGCGCGGCGGGCGAATCGATCGATGTAACGATCGCTGAGAATTTGCGCCAGCTCATTTTTGCTGCCGCCGTCCAGCACGGAGATTCGCGGGAGATTGCGCTTGAGGCGCTCGATCGCGCCAAAGCTGAGGCGAAAAGCGAGGCGTCCGCCCGCGTGCGATTGCAGCGCGAGGTGATTTGGTCGCAGCGCGAGCCGCTTTTGGATTTCCTGGTGATACCGGCGGCTTCGGCTGACGGCGCGCGGGGGCTTTTTGTGCTGGAGCCGCGGCGGTTGGTGGTTTACCGCGCTGCGGCGGATGATTGGCAGGTCGCGGAGTCGCACCCGCTGCTCGATTATCGTGTACAGCGCGATGCCCGCGGATTTTTCGCGCCGCCGCGCGGCGATTCGGCAGAACCGTTCCGGCTGTATGTTCCGGGCGAGCGCTGCGATTTGTCGTTGGTCGGCGCGATTTCTTTGAATTGCGGATACGATGCGAGCCCCGTTGTGAATATACAGCGCGATTTTGCGCCGATTGGCGGGGCTTGCGGCGGCGGGAATCGCGGTCTTGCGAGCGGGCATGGCGATTGGACCGAGCCCGATACTTTGAGCGTGGTCGAGGGCGATGGGCCGTATCAGAAGACCGGCGATGACGAGATGGCGTTTCCGGGGCCGATCTTGGCGCTGCGCGCCGGCGAGGCGGAAAACACCGCGCGCGTGATTTGGCGGGATTTGAGAACGGGGGAATATGAGGCTGGGATTGTTACGGCTTCTTGCGGGGATTAGCGCGGGCGTACTGGCTTGCGCTATATCGAGCGGCGGTTTGACGAGTGGCGAAGAGGGCGGAGCAAGCCCCGCCCCTACGAAACCGTTGCCGATGAGCGGCGGTCTGGCCGCTTCTGAGCGGCCGCAATACGGTGGGACGCTTCGGATGGAGATTGGAGTCCTCGCCGCCGCGCGCGGTCCGGAGTCTATTGCGGTCGACGAAGCGGAGGCTGAGCTTGTTGCGCTGGTGTACGAGACGTTGGTGCGCGTTGACGAACGCGGAGAGGTGCAGCCACTGCTTGCGGAGAGTTGGGAGCGCGACGCGTCCATGCGGCGATGGAAATTTCATTTGCGCAGCGGTGTGAAGTTTCAAGATGGAACGCCGCTTGCTCCTCAAAACGCTGTGGCCGCGCTGATCAACGCAGATGAGGATTGGCGCACGACTCCCACAAGTGACGGCTTGCAAATCGAAACGCCGTCGCCTGCGCCGGATTTGCCGGCAACATTGGCTCAACGCAAGTATGTTTTGATCCGGCGCTCGAAAGAGGCGGCGGGCGGAACTGGGCCTTTCAAGATTCAGTCCTGGGAGGCCGGAAAACACGCGGTTCTGACAGCGAATATGGATTACTGGGGCGGTCGTCCGTTTTTGGATTCGGTGGACGTGCAGATGGGGCGAACTGCACGCGAGCGGATGATTGATCTCGAAGTTGGCAAAGAGGACTTGATCGAATTGCCGGCGGAAATGGCGCGGCGTGCCGGCGACGAAAAGATCCGCGTGGAGACCACTCCGCCAGCGGAACTGCTGGTGGTGATTTTTCCGGCGGGGCGTGCGGCTGCAAATGATGTGCGCATACGCGAGGCGGTGTCGCGATCCATCGATCGCGCCGCGATTGTGAATCTAGTGCTGCAGAAGCAGGGTGAAGCGGCGGACGGCTTGCTGCCGCAATGGATCAGCGGAACGGAGTTTCTGTTTTCGAGCGCGGTGGACGCAGCCGCGGCCCGGGCGTTAGTGAAGGAGATCGCACCTGCTCCTTCGCTGGTCTTGCGATATGATTCGGACGATGCACTGGAACAGGGCGTAGCGGAGCGGATTGCGGTGAACGCAAAGGAAGCGGGGCTTGCGGTCACGGCCTCTGCGATTCCCGTCGTGTCCGCGGGGGGTCGGCCTGTGACGACGAAATTCGACGCGCGCATCGTGCGTGTGAGCCTGACCTCGCCTCTGCCGCGACCCGCGCTGGCCGGACTACTCGGCGGATTTGCGGCGGTACTCGGCAAGGAGGATTCCGGATTGCCGGAGGCGGCCAGCGCGGCGGAGATTTACGCGCGGGAGAAGGCTGTGCTTGAGACTTACCGCGTGGTGCCCATTGCGCATTTGCCGCGCGTGTATGGGCTGGGGCCGCGGGTGCGGAATTGGTCGATGCCGCCGGGAGCGGCTATGAATGGATTGCCCTTGGCGGATGTTTGGTTGGAGAGGGAAGCGCAGTGACGTTTCGATCGAGATTATTTTGGCTGTTCACGTTCTTCGTGCTGCTGGCGGTGGGCATCGTGGCCGCAGGCGTGACGCTGGTTACGCGCAACGCATTCGAAGAACTGGACGCGCGGCGAACCGACGCGCTGGTGGCGCAATTCCGCGAGGAATTCAAGCAGCGCGGGCAGGAAGCGGCGCTGCAAGTGAAGGGCATCGCCGATGCGGAAGCGACCACGCGCATGGCAATCGAACTCATGCGCCCGAATGCGGATGCATCCACCTATTACTGGGACGCCCGCAATGTCGCCTCGGCCCACCAACTCGACATTCTGGATTTCGTGGCCACCGACGGCACGATCATTTCCTCGGCGGAATGGCCGGCGCGCGCCGGCTACAAATTGAATTGGGTGACGAATTCGCAAGATTGGGCTTCCGCCGGCGCTTTTCTGACGCGCATGGAAACGCAGGAGGGGCCAACGCTCGGGTTGATGGCCGTGGCAAGCGCAGTGCCGGTGGCGGACAAGCGCGTCTACGTGATCGGCGGAAAGAAACTCGGCAAGGATTTTCTTTCGACGCTCGCGCTATCGGAAGGCATGCGCGCGCTGGTCTATCTGAACCTCGATAAAGATTTCTCGAGCGATGCCTTGCTCGATGCAAATGGCCCGGTGCAGGAAGCGGAAAGATTCGCGCCACTGGTCGAGCAGGTGCGCCAAGCGCCAAACGAGCGGACCGCAGGGATCACCTGGAGCTCCGATCCAGCGAGCGCGGAATCGTTTCATCTTTTACCGCTTCAGGGCCGCGCGAATGAACTGCTGGGAGTCTTGCTGATCGGGGCGTCGCAGCGCGAACGCGTCGTCGTCGAGCATCGGATTATCTTGCTGGCAGTCGGAGTCGCGGGAATCGGCTTGCTGCTGGGCGCCATTTTGAGCTGGTGGGGCGCGGCGCGGATCACGCAGCCGGTGACGAAACTGGTGAACGGCGCGAAACAAGTGGCGGCGGGGAATTGGAACGCGCGCGTGGATGTCCGCTCGAAGGATGATATCGGGCAGCTCGCGGCAGCTTTCAACAAAATGACCGAGGAGCTTGTCGAGCAGCGCGAGCGTCTCGTGCAATCCGAGCGCGTCGCAGCCTGGCGCGAACTGGCGCGGCGGCTGGCGCATGAATTGAAGAATCCATTGTTCCCGCTGCAGATTACCGTCGAAAATTTGCGCCGCGCGCGCGCAAAAGACGCCGAAGAATTCGACGAAGTATTCGATGAATCCACCGAGACGCTGCTGGCCGAGATCGAGAACCTGAAGGGAATCATCGGCCGGTTTAGCGATTTCGCGCGCATGCCCAAGCCGGAATTGCGGCCGGTGGACGTGAACGAAGTCGTGCGCACGGTGGTGCGTCTATTCGAAGCGCAATTCAGTGCCGTCGGCCGCCCGCCGATCACGCCGGAGCTGCATCTCGAGGCCAGTCTGCCGGCGATCCAAGCCGATCCGCTGCTCTTGCACCGCGCAATCGAGAATCTAGTGTTGAACGCGATGGATGCGATGCCTTCGGGCGGCGTGCTCGCGCTGGCGACTTCGACCCACGATGGAAATGTGCTGATCGAAATCGTGGATACCGGCTCGGGCCTCACGCCGGAAGAATGTGAGCGATTATTCACGCCCTACTACACGACGAAGCAGCACGGCACGGGCTTGGGTCTCGCGGTAGTGCAATCGGTGATCAGCGATCACGGCGGCACAATTTCGGTCGAGAGCGAGGCGGGCGTCGGCACAACATTTAGGATCGAGTTGCCGATCAAGCCTGCAGTCGAGCCGCACAGAACTGCAAAAGCCACGGCTGCGGCACCTCCGCCACCCGCAGCGCCTACGCCGCGCGTGCACGACGCGCCGCGTGCTGCGGGACATGATGCGCCCGCCGACACGCCCTCTGATGCCGCATCGAATTCCGCTGAGACCATGGCGACTTCGGAGCCGGAGGCTTAGGCGCGCGTGACGGCGAAGGCCCACGTCCTCGTAGTGGACGACGATCCGAATACTCTCGCGTCGCTCGCGCGCGCATTCCGATTGGCGGGGCACGAGGCCACAGTCTGCGACAACGCGACACGTGCGCTCGAGATTGCTAAGAGCGAACGCATCGATTTGATTCTCTCCGATATAGTGATGCCGGGAAAAGACGGCATCGCCTTCCTCGAAGACCTGAAAGCCGCGGGAATTACTATTCCAGCCGTGATGATGTCAGGGCAGGCGAATATCGAGATGGCCGTGCGCGCCACACGTCTCGGCGCGGTGGATTTTCTCGAAAAGCCGATCTCGACCGATAAATTGCTGCTGACCATCGAAAATTGCCTGCGCATCGCGCGTCTCGAAAATGAGAACCGCGATCTGAAGAAGCGCTTGGGCAAGCACGAGATTTTGTGGGCGAGCGCGGCGATGAAAGCGTTGATGGAGCAATTGGAACGCGTGGCGGCAAGCGAAACGCGCGTCTGCATTCGCGGCGAAACGGGCACGGGGAAAGAATTGGTGGCGCGAACGCTGCATGAGAAGAGCGCCCGGCGGAACGGGCCGTTCGTGACTCTGAATTGCGCGGCGATTCCCGCGGAATTGATGGAATCGGAATTATTCGGGCATGAGAAAGGCGCGTTCACTGGAGCTTCCGCGCGTCACGTGGGGAAATTCGAGCAGGCGCACCGCGGCACTTTCTTCCTGGATGAAATTGGGGATATGCCGCTGGCCATGCAGGCGAAACTCCTGCGCGTATTGGAAGAAGGCGAGATCGAGCGCGTCGGCGGCGATAAGCCGATTGCGGTGGATGTGCGCGTGGTGGTCGCCACGCATCGCGATCTCGAAGCGCAGGTGAAGGCCCGGACTTTCCGCCAGGACTTGTATCATCGCATTTACGTGTTTCCGATTCTGTTGCCGCCGTTGCGCGAGCGCCGCGAAGATATCGGATTGTTGGCGCGGCATTTTGCGCGGCAGGTGGCGGCGCAGAATGGATGGAAGGAAAAGGCCTTCGCGGATTCGGCGATTGCGGAACTAGAAAAATATTCGTGGCCAGGGAATGTGCGCGAATTGAGGAATGTGGTGGAGAGGATTTTGTTGTTGGCGCGGGGCGGCGAGATTGATGGCGAGACGGTGAAGCTAGCATTGCCCGCGGGCCCAGCAAGCAGCGCGCCTACGACCGCCACGAGCGGCGCGGAGAGTGGGGCCGATACCGGCGATGGGAGTTTGGCGGCGCGGACGGAGGGATTTGAACGCGAGACGATTTTGGCAGAATTGAAGAAGCATGGGCATCACATGACAAACACCGCGAAGGCATTGGGCCTCGAGAGAAGCCACCTCTACAAAAAGTGCCAGCAATTGGGGATTGATCTGCGCGCGGTCCGCAAGTCGGAGTAGTTCCTGCCTGCTCTGCGGTCGCAACGGAAATCGCAGGTCGCTCATTCCGTTCGGAATGACAGCCAGTGGGCTAATTCGGGGATCGATCCGAAGTGTGCGGCGGCGCCGGAAAAATGCACGAGAGAACCGCGTGCGCGGGGATGTAGATCACGATGGTCAGGCCGGCGAGCATGGCGGCTACATGGATGGGAGCAGGTCCCCACTGGCGATGAACGATCGGATCGGCGAAGATGAAATTGATGTTCTTGTAAGGATCGGCGAAGCGCGAGGCGATCATCGCCACCGCTGCGATGACGAATTGCAGTCGCAGGGCGCGGCGATCGTATCCGGTGCGGCGCACTGCGTAGATCAGGACAAACGGCATCGCGACGTGAAACAGACTGAACAAGCGCACCCAGAGTGGATAGTTTGGGTCAAAGAAATAATCGGTGCCGCCGATGAGGTGGCGATTGAAGATTAATTTTGTGGCAATGTCGATAAGCCAGGCGGTGTCTACAACGATCGAACTAACGGCTTGGCTCGAGAGAAGCAGCGCGTTGCCGGTGAAGAGACCGATGCAAGTGAGGATTACGGCGATGTCGCAGAGAAAGAGGAACGTGGTCGGGCCCCAGAATTTCAAGTAGATCGTCAGCCAAACGCCGAGCCAGATCAGCGCGGTCCAGCGCGCCCACGCCGGGAACGGATTTGCGGAATCTGTGGACGAAATCATGCGGTTGTTGGAGCGCGCGTATCGTAGCAGAAAGTTGACGTTACGGAGCGGCGGCGTGGGTGAGAGAATCGAGCAGATGGAAGCGTGGCAAAGCGCGGCGATTTGGGCGGGCGCAGCTCTCAGCGTCCCGGGCGTGGCCGCCTGGGGCGCGATGGCGCCTTCGTCGCAGCTTTTCGGACGCACGATTCGGCACACGCAGGATCCCGGCGCGATTGCCCTGACCTTCGACGACGGGCCGAATCCCGCGGTCACGCCGGCGCTGCTCGAGGTGCTCGAGCAGAATTCGGTGCGCGCCACTTTTTTCGTGATCGGCAAGCACGTGCGCGCATTTCCGGAGTTGGCGGTGGAAATAGTGGCGCGCGGCCACACCATCGCGAATCACACGGAGACGCATCCGCGGCTGATGCTTCATCGCGCGGCGGAAGTGCGCGCAGAATTGCTGCATTGCCGCGAGGCGATCGCAGTCGCAACGTCGAAAGAAATCTTGTGGATGCGTCCGCCATTCGGATTTCGCGGGCCGAATCTGGATGCGGTGGTGCGCGGGCTGGGATTCGCGGGCGTGGTGATGTGGTCGCGATGGGCCTGGGATTGGAAGCCGCAGCCCGCAGGACCGGTGATCCAGCGCTTGCGGCGCGTGCGTGGAGGCGATATCGTCCTGTTGCATGATGGCGATTACATGCGGCTCGAAGGTGATCGGCGGCATACCGTCGCCGCGATGGAGTATTGGTTGCCGCGTTGGCGCGATGCGGGAATGCGATTCGTGACCATGGATGATTGGAAGCGGAATTCCTGACGGGGTGAATGTTATGGACGAGAGAATGTTCTACGACGAGAAGGAAGAGACGAAGCAGATACCTCTGACGTGTCCGCATTGCCGGACCGAGAGCACTTTTCCGATCCGCTGGAAGACGCGAACAAAAAAATCGCAATTGCCGCGCGGCGCGAACGACCAGGACCGCGCGCATTTTGAGAAGGCGCGATCGTATATGGTGCGCGTCGATGACATGGTGGCATGCAGAAATATCAAATGCCGGAAGAGATTCGATCTGACCGGGCAGACTGTGGTTCTGATTTAGGAGCGGGAAGAGAAAACACTTTACCGCAACGACGCAGAGGGCGCTGAGAAATCCTTCAGATTTCCGGGTAGAGTTCGAAGAAGGCGTCCAGGGATTGGCGCATTGTGGCTTCGATTTCTTTGTGCGTGCCTTCGATCAGGTGCATGGTGATTCGGGCAGTCTTGCCGTTCTTCAGGGTAATCGTCGCCTCGTTTACCGCGTCGAGTTCGTCGAGTGGAAACAATCGCATCCCGTAAACCAGCGCCAGTTTCGCCATTTGAAATCGCTCCCTGATTGCGGCGCTAATCATACGGCTGAGGCAGAAATTTGGCTACGGGGCTCGTCGCGGTCTAGCCCTGAGCGCGGCAAACCGCGCCCCTACGGCGGAAAAAGAACCGGCAAATGAAATAGCAGTTGCAGAGCTCTTACTTCGTTCGGCATGACATTGAGACATGTGGCTTAGGAACGGTTGCGCGTTTGGCTGGAGTATTCGCTTACTTCGGAAGCGTCGAGCACTTCGCGGATTTTGCTGGATAGAGCGCGCATGGTGAACGGCTTCTGCAGAAAAGCTACGTCGCCGTCGATCACCCCGTGGCGCACGATCGAGTCGTCGGTGTAGCCGGAAATGAACAGCACCTTCAGCGTAGGCATGCGCTTGCGAAGATTGTTCCAAAGTTCGCGGCCGCTCATCTTGGGCATCACCACGTCGCTGATGAGCAAATCGATTTGATCGCTGTGCGCTGCAACCAGCCGAATGGCTTCTTCTCCCTCCGTGGCTTCCAGAACTGTGTGACCGGTGGTTTTCAGGAAATCGGAGACTAATCCGCGGACGCTTTCTTCGTCTTCCACGAGAAGAATCGTTTCCGAGCCGCGAACGGGAGCGGGAGTGGCTGCCTGAGTCTTCGGTGTCTCGACTACATCGGCCGCGAGCGGCAAATAAATCTTGAATGTGGTGCCTTGGCCGGGCTCGCTGTAGACCCAAATGTAGCCGTCGCTCTGCTTCACCACGCCATAAACCGTCGCCAATCCCAGGCCCGTGCCTTTGCCCGGCTCCTTCGTGGTGAAAAATGGCTCGAAAATTCTGGCCTGCGTCGCGGGATCCATGCCGCAGCCTGTATCGCTGACAGCGAGCATGACGTATGCGCCCGGCTTCACGATGGAGTGGAGCTGCGCGTAAGAATCGTCGAGCTCGATATTTTCCGTTTCAATGGTGAGCTGGCCGCCGTTGGGCATCGCGTCGCGCGCGTTGACCACCAGATTGAGAAGAATTTGCTCCAGCTGCCCGGCATCGGCTTTGACACGGCCAAGAATCCCGCCGGGGCGGAAGACCAGCTCGATATGCTCGCCGATGATGCGCGAAAGCATTTGAATCATGCCGGACACTATGCCATTGAGATCGAGCACCTGGGGCTGAAGAACTTGCAGGCGGCTGAAAGCCAGCAATTGGCGCGTGAGAGAACTGGCGCGGTTGGCGGCTTTCTGAACTTGATCGAGCCGCGGGAATAGCGGATCGGTCGACGGCATGGTATTGAGAATCAGTTCGATGTGGCCTTTAACCACCATTAGCAAATTATTGAAATCGTGCGCCACACCGCCGGCTAGCTGGCCGATGGCCTGCATTTTTTGCGATTGGCGCAGCTGCAGTTCGAGCTGGCGGCGCTCCGAGACATCTTCGGCGATAACTTCGAAATAGGCGATCTGCTCGCGCGCGTCGCGCACGGCGCGGCCGCCGAGACGCACGATGATGGATTTGCCTCCGCGCTGCTTCCAGAGAGTCTCGACGCCCTCGGCGCTGCCCTGCGCTTGAAGCTGCTCAATGAAATTGGAGTGATCGCGAAGATTTTCGAAGACGTCGGTGCCGATATTGAGTCCCAGAAGATCGCTCTCGGATTCGCAAGCCAGCATTCGCACGAGGGCGCGATTGACCAGCGTGAAG
The DNA here is from genome assembly GCA_036833535.1 of Candidatus Acidiferrales bacterium. GTDB lineage: Bacteria > Acidobacteriota > Terriglobia > Acidiferrales > UBA7541 > Palsa-147. Next base: position 14,314 of record DAITPO010000055.1, read on the forward strand.
CTGCCGCCGACGGTACAGCGGCAAATTCCGTACGGCGCTTCTTCGATGATCGAGCGGTAGCTGGTTTCCGATTCGCGCAACGCCTCCTCCACGAGAACGCGGTCGGTGCTGTCGAGAGCGATTCCGATAACCCCAACGACGGCGTTGTTCGCGTCGCGAAGAGGCTCCGTGTGGCTTTCGAACGTGCGGTTCATCCAGCTCGTGACGTAGGTCGTAGATTCTCCGCGCAAAGCGCGAAGGTGAGCCGCAATCGGTGCGAAACTCGGATCGCGCGTGCCAAAGTAATCGTAGAGGCTCTGGCCGGAGACTTCGTTGGTCTTATGGTGGAGAGATTCGAGGCCCGCGCCCATCGAAGTTACAAACTTGAGATCGGCGTCAGTAGTCCAGAGAACGGCGGGCATGCGTTCGACCACGATGCGCAGCCGCGCGCTCTGCTCGGCGGCTTCCTTCTGCGATTTTTCGAGCGCGGCGAGCATCTGGTTGATCGAGCCGCTCAAATCCGCCAATTCATCGTTGCCGCTCATGTCCACGCGGGCTGCAAGGTCGCCGCGCTCGCCGACTGACGCGACATTCTTGCCCAGATTGGCGACGCGCGAGAGGACCAGCCGCTCGATCACGAACAGCGTCAAAGCCGTGAACGCCGCAGCCGAGGCGAGCAGCAGCACAAAGAATTGCAGCAGGCTGACGCGCCCTTGCTGATAGATCGTCCGGGGAGTCTGTATGCGCACGACGGCAGCCGGGTTGCCGTCAATGTCGCTGAGCAATCGGTACGCGACAATGGATTGCGCGCTGACCGGCTTGATGATCCGCGGAAACGTGGAACTCAAGCGCTGTACGGCCGCAGCATCTTCCGCCGGCAACCCCTCGGAATGTAGAGGGAGAAGTTGCAGGTCGAGATGAGTCGTGGCGCCGATACTTTCCATCTCTTGCGCATCGAGCCAGCGGCCGCTCACGAACGCACCGGCAATCGGCCCGCGGTTGTCGCTGGTCAGTATCGGCTGCGAGACAACCAGAGCTGTGCCGTTCGCGAGCGAGATCAAGCCCGTGGCTCTGCCCTTCGCGTCGCTGAAATGACTGATGGAAGAAATGGATTCCAGCCGTTTTGCGAGATCGGCCGGGAAAGAAGTCTCATGCTGAGTTTGCAGGTCGTAGCCTTTCGCGAAGACCAGATGATTCGAAGAATCCACAATGGCCACGAAGTTGAGATCGAGGCTCGCCAGCATCTCATTCGGGAACTCGGATTTCGTGAAAGTGGAATTACCCTGGCGGACGAAGTTGTAAGTCTGATCCCACGCGGAATAGCCCGACGCGACGCGCGAGAGCCCGTCAACGCTGGCATCCAGGGCATCCACGGCGCGGTCCAGATTCTTTCGCGCTTCGGCGCGTTCCAGCTTCTCGAAGCTATTCAGAATGACCGCGCACGCGACGCCGAAGATTCCCGCCACCAGCAGGACCACCGTTACCAGGATCGAAAAAAGCGTCGTCCGGCGGAGCGAGCGCCGCAACAGGGCCGGCTTTAGCCGGTCGGAATTGGGAGAGAGGGATCCCATTGGTAAAATTATAGCCGCACGGGAAACGGACTACTTGAAGCGGCGTTCGGTTCGATGTTTAACTGATATACACGATTGGCGCGGGATGGGCTCTGGCTCCAGGCCCTGAATGAGTGTGGCATCCGGTGGCGTTGGACGCGCATCGGAGTTAGGCAGTGGGAGGTTGGCATGATGCGAAATTCCTGGCGCAAGTTCAGATGGATGTCCTTGACGGCGATTTTGGCGCTGGCAGGAGCGGCGCGGGCGCAAGACGTGACACCGCCTCCGCCACCTGCTGCTGCACCGCAGCCGGCCGCTGCGCCGACACCGGCTCCCGCGGCTGCTCCCGCACCTGAAGCGCCTGCGGCGAAGCCGGAAGCGGCCGCTGCCGAGAAGATCGAATTGCCGGTCGGGACGCGCCTGCCGCTCGTTCTGCACAACGGCATCTCCACTCGCACCGCCCAAGTGGGCGATCCCGTCTATTTCGAGACGCTTTTCCCAGTGATGAAGGATGGGCGCGTGATCATTCCGGCAGGATCGTACGTGAGCGGCGAAGTGACGGAATCCAAGCGGCCGGGACGCGTTAAAGGCCGCGGCGAAATCGCCATTCGGCTAATGACCTTAATCCTTCCCAATGCCTACATGGTCAGCTTTGCCGGCGCGCCGTCGAATGCCTCCACGGGCGGCAATGAATCGATGGATAGCGAAGGTCGCATCAAGGGAGACACCGACAAGGGAACAGATATCGGCACAGTCGCGAAGACCACGGGCGCCGGCGCGGGAATCGGCGCAATCGCGGGACGCAGCGCGACCGGCGCAGGCATCGGCGCGGGTGTGGGAGCTGCCGTGGGATTAGCCGCAGTCTTATTGACGCGCGGGCCCGAAGCGGAATTGCCGCGTGGAACGACTCTCGACGCAGTGCTCGACCGCCCGATGTATCTTGATTCCGACAAAGTGCAATTCACAAGTCCAGGACAAGCCTCCTCGCTGGCCGGCCCGGCAAACCGCGAGCCGCAGCGAGTGCGTGTTCCGTATTTTTGAGGCGCGCGAGCAATGCCGCAGGTAAGAAAATGTAGATCCTTCATCCGCCCAGGCGGATTCAGGATGACAATAAAAGTATCTGTTCGTCGGCGAGTAGGATTACGAAGCAGCGGTAGATTTTTCTGATGTGAAGCGGTGCGGTGAGTAAGCTTCTACGTTGAAGTCTGGTTTTCCTCGCAAGATCCAATCCCCCAAGATTTGAGCTGTGGCCGGAGCGAGAAGAATCCCATTTCGATAGTGGCCTGTAGCAAGCCACAAGCCTTCGATTTCGGTCGGGCCGATCAGCGGGAGATGATCGGGAGTGTCAGGACGAAGGCCGGACCAGGTTTCTTCGATGGCCGCGCCGGCTAGCTCAGGGATTAGCTCGATGGCAGCGGAAAAAATTCCCGCGATTCCTGCGGCAGTGACGTTTTTCTCGAAACCAACGTGCTCGATCGTGCTGCCGGCGACGAGCAGGCCGTTCCCGCGCGGCACAACGTAGCCGCTGTGAGAGCGAACCACGTGATTCGGGATTGGACGCGCGGCCCGCAGCGAAAGCATCTGCCCGCGAACCGGGCGCGTCGGAGCCAGGCGAGCGGCGCTGCCGATTGCAGATGAGAAGCAACCCGCGGCGAGAATCACGTGTTTCGCGGTGAATTTCTCTGATTGCGATTCAACGCCGTCGCAACGCGAGCCTTCGATCAGCAGCCTTCGCACCTCGACATTTGCGCGAATCTCAGCGCCGTATTTCTTTGCCGCTCGCAGAACGGCAGAAGTAAGCGCGCGCGGTTCCACGGAACATTCATGGGGCAGCCATGCGGCGGCGAAGGCGGTATCGCAGAGCGACGCTTCGATGGCCCGCGCGTCGTTCGCCGCGATGGCTTGCGTGGCAAGATCGTGCGCGCGATGCGCCGCAACGGTCCGGTCGCGCTCAGCCTCTGCCGTCGCACCGAAGAAAAGCTCCAGCGTGCCATCGCGTCGAAAGTTCGCGCGCGCCCCGGAGGCTTCTTCGATTGCGCTTACAAATTCGGGATATAGCTCCAGGCTCTTTTTGGCGAGCGGAACGAGCGCGACGTCGTCCGGCGATTCAGGTCCAGGGCAAAGCATCCCGGCCGCAGCCCACGAAGCTTCGAGCCCAGGCTGCTGTCGATCAAGCACGACGACGCACAAATTCTCGGACGCAAGTTTATGCGCGAGCGAAAGCCCGATAATTCCGCCGCCGATGATGATTACGTCAGATGAAGGCACGCCGATATTTTAGCAAAAATCCGTCAGCAGCAACGCCGACCGGCGCGACTAGCGCGATCGTGCGGACGAACAGATTTGAAATCTGACTGGTAGCTACGAGAGGCCGCGCAGATTAAAACGAATTCACCAACTCCCCGGAAAGCACTTGCGCCTTCTGAGAAAGATTTT
>DAITPO010000055.1:18378-22290 GCA_036833535.1 Candidatus Acidiferrales bacterium
TAAAACGAATTCACCAACTCCCCGGAAAGCACTTGCGCCTTCTGAGAAAGATTTTGCGCGCGCGTCCAGTCCGAGGCCTGCATCGCTTCCTGCGCCTGGTCGATGAAGCCTCTGATTTTCTCAGCCATATCTTTTTGCGTGGCGTTGAATTGGTGCGCGGAAGCTTGTTTCAGATTGCGTTCGGCGGTGTTGATATTTTCGTTGATGCGGTGCACGTAGGCAGCCTGGTCCCCGGCAGAAATTTGCGGAGAAATTACCGGCACGGCGGGATGCGTAGCCGGCGAAGGATCAGCGGCGGGCTTCCGCGGCGGACTCGCATGCGTGCGCTCGGGCGGCGGCGCAGGAAGCGATTCCGGAATCATCGCCAGCGTAGTGTCGGCAGGCTCTTCGCCAAGAATGTAAGGCGGAATCGGAGGCTCAACCACCGCCGGCACGGGCGGAATAATCTTAGGCATCTTGGCGTGAACTTTTTCGCGCGGACATCCCGCAAGGCCGACAGTCAGCAAGCAAGCCACAACCAATACGAGCCTCGCGCGCGGTCGCAGCGACGCAGCGAGAGTATGGCGCGATTGGAGCTGGGGTTCCATTCACACCTTTCCTTGCGCAAACGGGAGTCCGATATCACGCGCGTGCGGCGCGGGCGTTTCAGCCGTGCGGCCCAGGGGCAGTTCAATCGTGAAAGTCGTGCCCCGGCCGACCTCCGATTCAAATTCTATCGAACCATTGTGCAGTTGGACAAATCGAAATGTGTTCGCCAGTCCGATTCCGGTACCTCCCGGCCGCGTGGTGAAAAAAAGCTGAAAGATCTTGTTGCGATTTTCCGGGCTGATTCCTTTTCCAGTGTCGGACACCAAAATCTGGGCGTTGTCGGCGTCCTGCGCGAGCTTGACGGTAAGCTGGCCGCCTGGCCCCATAGCCTCGCATGCATTCAGCACCAGATTGAGAACAGCTTGATGAATCAGCCGCCGATCCATGCGCACAGCCGGAAAGCGATCGGGAATCTGCGTCGCCAGGACAACGCCGGCTTTGGCGATGGCCGGGCGCGCGTTCTCCAGAATTTCGTTCAGCAGCCCCGGCAAATCCGATTCCGAGAGATCGATTTCCACAGGATGCGTGAAATCAAGAAAAGTTTTCACCGCGCGATCCAGCCGGTCGATTTCGCTATCGAGCATCTTCACGGCTTGCTGCCCTTCGAGATCGCCGGGAATATTTCCCTTCAGCACTTCCAGCCACACGCGCATGGAATTCAGCGGATTTTTCACTTCGTGCGCTACGCCTGCAGTAACGCGGCCAATCGCCGCCAGCCGTTCGGAAACCTGCAGTTGCGACCCGAGGCGCTCGTAGGACTCGAGGTCACGCAACGTCAGAAGCGTTCCCATCGGCTCGCCTTTTTCGCTGATGACCTGACATATAAGAGAGATGCGCCGCGGCCCTTCAGGGCTGTCCAATTGCACTTCGGCATCTTCCACAGGCTGCATGCGATCGCCGTTGAGGTGCAGAACATCGCGAATCAAATGGCCCTGCGGAAAAATTTCACCGGCGCGCCGCCCGAGAATTGTGGCCGGCAGAACGCTGAGAAATTTCTCGATCGAAGGGCTGATCAGCACCGCGCGCCCATCAGCATTGAACAGCATCAATCCATCTTCGAGCCCTGCCATCACGTGATTCAAATTTTCGCGCAGCGTGCTGAAAACTTCGCGCACATCACGAAGCTGCTTGCCGATGTTGCTGATCTTAGTGCTCACCTGGCCGAGTTCGTCGGCCTGCGCGACAGGCTCGACATCGAATTGCCCCGCGGAGATGCGATCCAGCTGATCGGAAATGCGCGCAAGAGGCGCGAGCGCAATGCGGCTGAGCACCGCAGCCAAAAGCGTCGCGAAAAGCACAGCACCCAGCGCGATTTGCCCTGCACCCAACAGCCCATGAGAAATTTCATCGCGCAGCAGAGCCGTAGACATGTCCACGCGAATCTCACCGAACGGCACGCCGCTCACGTCGAACGGCAGCGTCACCTGATAAACCTTCGGCGGGCCATACAAAGTGCGAATTTGCTCTAGTAGGCTCGCATGGTCGAGCAGCGAAGAGCTCGGTTTCACCGGAATCTCGCGCCCGCGCAACGCGGAATCGCTCGATACCAGCGCTTTGCCGCTCTGGTCGGTGATGGTGATCTCGTAGATCGTCGGTGCGTAGCCGATCGCGGAATCCAGCAGCGAATTCAGCGCGCTGCTGTTGTCGAGTGAATGTTGAACGTACTCGCGCAGGTCGGCCGCGCTATCGGAGTTGAGTGTCTCGCCGCGCTCGTTGGATTCGGCAAGCGCCTGCGCGCTGGCCACCAGCGCTTGATGCGCCACGAAGCTCGCGCGGTCATTCGCGTCGTGAATCACCTGGCGCGTCAAGCTCGCGACGAACAGCCACGAAACCAGCGCCACGACAAACAGCACCACCAGCGATGTCGTCAGCGTAAATTTCGTTTTAAGACTGAGCCGCATGCTTGCGAGTCGTTTCGTACTCCTTCAACTTGTTGTGCAATGTTTTTAGACTGATGCCGAGGAGTTCGGCGGCGCGCGTCTTGTTCTGATTGGTGGCCTCGAGCGTCTGCAGGATCAGTTCGCGCTCGGCCGCTTCCACCGTCGTGCCGACAGGGAAGCGCAGGCCGGAAAGCTCGAGATTATCCCCCACCGGCGCATGGCCGAATTCCGACGGCAGATGCTGCCGGCCGATCGGCCCGCGATCCGCGGCGATGGCCGCCCGCTCGAGAACATTGCGCAATTCGCGAATGTTGCCGGGCCAGGGATACGACTTGAATAGCTCGAGAACTTCCGTGCCGACGCCCGTCACCTGCCGGCCGTGCTTTTGATTGATGTCCTTGAGCAAACTTTCAACCAGCGCGGGCAAATCGTCTTTGTGTTCGCGCAGCGGCGGAAGATGAATGTGAAAAACATTCAAGCGAAAGAAAAGATCCTGGCGCAATTGCCCTTTGGAGACCGCCTGCTGCGGATCTTTGTTGGTCGCCGCGATCACGCGGACATCGACAGGTGTTTCCGTCTTGCTCCCAAGGCGCCGCACTTTGTGATCTTCGAGAACGCGCAAAAGCTTCGCTTGCGTCGGCGCCGGCATCTCGCCGATTTCATCAAGCAGCAGCGAGCCGCCATCGGCCAATTCAAAGCAGCCAATGCGTCGCTCCGCGGCCCCCGTGAAAGCGCCGCGCTCGTGTCCGAAAATTTCGCTCTCCATCAACGATTCCGGAATCGCCGAGCAATTGATGGCCACGAAAGGCCGTTCCGCCCGCGGCGAAAGCTTGTGCAAGGTACGCGCCACGATTTCTTTTCCCGAGCCGGTTTCGCCGGTGATCAGCACCGACGCGGTCGAAGGCGCGGCCATTTCGATCTGGTGCATCACTTCCTGCATCGGCTTCGATATGCCGATGAGCGAGCCCATCTTCCCGGTGTCGCGCAGCTCGCGCGTCAGCGACGCGACCGCCCGCTGATCCCGCAGCTTCCCAACCACGCGGTCCAGCAGCGCCTTCAGAATCGGCGCCTTAAGCGGCTTCTCGATGTACCAGAAAGCCCCAGCTTCGATAGCCTGAATCACGCGCTCATCGCTACCGCGCCCGGTAATGATGATCACAGGAATGCGCTGAATCTCGTCGCCCAGCCGCTGCAGAAGCTCCAGCCCATTGATCCCGGGCAGTTCCACATCGGCAAGAATCACGCCAGGCTGAAACTCAGGAAATTTCTCCAGCGCATCTTCGCCAGTCCCAACGCCCAAAACCTCATAATTCCAGCGCCGCAAAAGCGCCTCATACCCCTTACGCGCGTTCTCCTCATCCTCAACAATAAGGATCCGCAAAGAATTGTTGTTCTCAACCATCGCTAAACAGCGAATGTATCAGCAGCCGCAACGAAAGCCAAG
>DAITPO010000056.1:0-18320 GCA_036833535.1 Candidatus Acidiferrales bacterium
AGAAATTGAGCTTGGCATTCTGCGCCGATTTTGCCAGAAATCCCGACGACTGAAGAATCCATTCTTCCGCCGGCGCAACGTAGATGAGGTAAATCGGGCGCGGCGTTTTCTGCCAGGAGGCGCGCAAGTTCGCGAGAACCTGCTCGAATATTCGGGCCTCGCAAGGATCGTAGAAAAACAGGACGAGAGGATCGGGAGGCAAAAAATATTGCGTGAAATCCATGCGCACCGTTTCGATCTGCTTGCATTTCTGCGTGAGACTCGAATAGCGCGCAATGTTTTGCACCGCGATAGCGTTCAGTTGCGGCGAGAACTCGATGCCGATCACCTTCCTGAAGGGGTACTCGGATGCCATCAATAGCGCGCGCCCCTTGCCCGATCCAAAATCGATGAACACGAAATCTTCGAAGCGAATCGCCAGGCTATCGAGAATTGGGAAGAAGCGCTCCGGCTCGATCCCCGCGTAGTTCCGTCCGTAAATCCAGTTCGGGCTGGGAATATCGAGGTCGCTCAGGTACGTCCACCCGCCGAGCTCACCGTCGGTGTTGACCCCATATTTGCGGTCAAACTCGCTGTGCTCCGGCGCGCTCCCAAGACGCTTTGCATGGACATACTCGCGCAAGAGGTGGAACGGCAGCAGAGGGCTTCGGAGAATAGTGGCCAAAATTCCGCGTTCCGCCAGCGACCTTTTGAATCGCGGAACGATGGTTTTCATCAATCGGGGCATCAAATGGCTCGAAATGGACGCCCGATAGTACCACCGTCGGGAGTTTTGCGGATGCCAAGATGTTGGTCGTCCGCGAGCGATGTCCCTGCAGCCGGATACAAATCTGCACGCCGCCGCGTTCACAAAGATGCTCCCTGATTGCGAACTCATTCTTGACACTCCGCAAGCGATGCTGCTACGGTGCGCGACGGATGCGCCGATCGTTTCGCAAGCTCCTCATCCTCGCTCTCGCGGTCGCCGCCCTCGCCGCACTTCTCTATAAGTTTCGCAATTCGATCGCCCTCGAGGGATTTCACTGGAGGCTGTTGGGCAGCGCTTGGCGGAACGCGAACCTCTCGTTGTTGTTGCTCTCGCTCGCCGCAATTTATGTGGCCTACGCGATTCGCACCGCGCGCTGGCAGCGTTTCTCGCGTTATCTGGGGAAGCCGAACTTCTCCGGAATTTACGCGGGGACGCTGATGGGCTTTGCGTGCCTTTTTCTTCTCGGCCGTGCCGGAGAGCCAATTCGCCCGCTGTTGATCGCGCGCAAGGAAAATCTCCCGGTCACAGGAATGTTCGGGGTTTACATTCTCGAGCGCATCATGGACGCAGGAGCGACTGCCGTTTTCGCCGGCTTTGCGTTACTCGAGATTTCGCACGGATCGCTGGCCGGCGAGCGGGACACGCCGCTGATGCACGCGGTGCAGAGAAGCGGCATCCTTCTCCTGATCGGATTCGGAGTTCTCGTCGCTTTCTTGATCTACTTCCGCTTGCACGGCGCGGGGGCGCTGGCCTTGCGGCTGGAGCATTCAAGAGGCCGCACCGGGCTACGTGCCAAACTTGAGGCGCTCCTCGGCGGAATCAGCGAAGGCCTTCATTCATTGCGGACATGGGGGGATCTCGCCGCAGCAATTTTCTGGTCCGCGGCCCATTGGATTCTTATCGTTTTCATTTACATGTGGATTTCGCATGCATTCGGCGGTTCGCTCCTAGCGATCGATTTCTCCAGCGCGATGCTCGTTTTGGCCTTCACAATGGTCGGCTCGGCGGTGCAGCTTCCCGGAGTTGGGGGCGGTGCGCAGGTGGCTACGTTTCTTGTTTTGACCGTTCTCTTTGGAGTAGAAAAGGAGCTTGCTGCGGCGGCGGCGATTACTATTTGGCTGATTTCGTTCGCGGGCTCGTGCCTTCTGGGTCTGCCGCTTCTCTTCCGGGAAGGCTGGTCGATGGGTGAACTGCGGCGCACGGCCCGCGCCGAGGCGCAGGCAAACGTAATCGAGGCTGAAAGGGAATTGCTGGAGGAAGGCCGGGCGGCGGAAGACAAGGCCCGAGGAGACGAGCACCGGTGAAGTGTCCGTTCTGCGGAAACATTGATGACAAGGTCGTGGACTCGCGCGAGGGCCGGGCGGGAGATTTGATCCGCCGCCGGCGCGAGTGCTTGAAGTGCGAACGCCGCTTCACCACGTACGAGCGCATCGACGAAGTGCCTTACATGGTGATCAAGAAGGACGGCCGCCGGGAGCGCTTCGAGCGCAAGAAGATTCTTCAGGGCTTGCTCAAAGCCTGCGAAAAACGGCCCGTGCCCACGCCGCGCCTTGAGGCGCTTGTGGATGAAGCCGAACAATTTGTCAGCGATACTTCCGAGCGCGAACGCACGACGAAAGAAATTGGCGAGCTCTTAATGAATCGCCTGAAAAAGCTAGATAAAGTGGCTTACGTTCGCTTCGCGTCCGTCTATCTCGATTTCAAGGACGTGAAGGAATTCATGGATGAGCTGAAAGGATTGCTGAAAGACCGCGCGCGCAAATGACGCGCTTTAAGCCTGCCACACGCCCGCCGCAAAAGTTTTGATCTTTCGGAATCCCAATCGCTCATAGAGCTCTACTGCTGTTGCATTCGCTGCGGTGACGGTGAGCGACAGCGCGTGAAAATGGCGCGCGCGCAGCGCTTGAATGGAAGCCTCCATCAACAGCCGGCCCAGCCCTGAGCCGCGATAGCCGGGCTTGACGCAGATTTGCGTTGTATGCCCAACTCCTTCAGCAACGGTGGATGTGAGAACCATTCCCACCGGAGCTTCTCCGCTGGACGGGCGTACGACGAACGAAGCTTCCGGCAGGAATTGCCCGCAGCCGGGAAGAATCACAATATTGCGCAGGAATTTCATCCCGCCGGATTCACTGCGATACTGATCGTTGATCTCGGAATCCACGTGGTTCGCGTAGGCGAGCTGAATCAGCCGCGCGCAAGCTTCGAAATTGCGATCGCTCCATCGTTCCAGCCGCAGTCCGGCCGAAAGCGGAATACTTTTGAGCGCGGCAGATTTGAGTTCGAGAAGCATAAACTCGCGGGCGTAAAGGCGAAACTGCTGCGACAGGAAATTCGAATCCAGCGCCGCGCCGAACGGCATCAGCTGCGCTTCCACGCGATTCACGCGCGGAGTAGCGCGCAAGGTCGCCAGCATTTCGCTCAGCAGATTGCGAGTGACTTCCGCCTGCGGAGAACGGTGAGACGCGAAGAGCCCGCCGATCAGCCCTTTATGATCTTCGAGGACGTAGAAGCCGTACCCGGCAGGCTGGCGGTGCTCGATGGCCACATAGCCGCCGAGCGAATGGGAGTCGACAAATCGCCGGATTAAATCGAGAGAAGGACGGTAATCCCAGGACAGTTCATCCCGCCAGTCTTTGGCCTCTTCTTCAAACAGACGCTCCAACTCGCGCGTCTGCACCTGGCGGAGGTCCACAAGCTCCATAGTATTCGCTATGCGCCCCGAACGATCATTATAGTCGCGTGGCGTCTCGCGCCCAACCATTACCCAGGCGGCAAGACGCGCGATGGTTGCCTAGAGGCCCACTGGAACTATGCTAACATCCGGCGGGAATTCCTTGCAGGAGGTCTGCGCACAAACTGGATGGCTATCTTCGCCGAGTTGCGTTACCCAACAACGGCCTTCGCCAAGGTAGCTTCCGGGATTTTGGCGCTGATTCTGTTTTTAATCGTTGGCGCGGCCGTAATCTCCGGGCTCGAACTCCGCCAGATCATAAAGCCCGCGCGAAATCCCGCTACCGTGGACTTGAACGTAACTATGGGGCACCCGACCACGTTTTCGTTTCCTGTGGAGGGCGGGCAACGCGAAGGATGGTTCTTTCCGGGATTCCAGGGCGCGCCCACGATTATCGTTTGCCACGGATACACGTCGCAGAAGCTAGACGTCCTCACGCTGGTCACCGCGCTTCAGGACCAGCAGTACAACGTCTTCGTTTTCGACTTTGCCGGACACGGCGCCAATTCCAGCGCGACAACTCTGGGTTATCGCGAATCCGAGGAGTTGCGCGCTGCAGTCAACGCGTTGGCCGGACGGCCGGATGTGGATCCGAGGCGCTTCGGAATCTGGGGCAAAGATTTGGGCGGCTATGCGGCGCTGGAGGTTGCCGAGGCCGATACGCGCGTGGTGGCCATCGCCGTGGATTCAGTCTATGACGATCCGACTGACATGGTGCGTCTGCAGGTGAAGCAATCCGGCATGGGCGTGTTGCCGCTGGTCAGCCGCCTCTGCGTGCTCGGATTCCGTCTTGTAAATTATCCGTACCGGCAGGAACCTCCGGTTTCGGCGCATCTCGGACGTCTGCAGAACACCGCGAAGCTCTTCATTCAGTCCGAAGATCAGCCGCTGCTTGCGTATTCTACTTTTCAGATTTTCCAGAAGTCTCCCGAGCCACGGCGCCAGGAAATCGATCGCGTCAGCTATTCGGAGATGAACGAAGACGACCGCAAAACTTACGAGAATATGGTCTCATCGTTTTTCCTGTCGGCGCTGCCCATCGGCGTGCGCGTGTCCCGCTAGGGGCGCGGACCGGCGACCGCTGCTTTCACGCACTTCGGTATTCCGAATTCCTGTACCGAGGTGACCGTTGCCCGCCGCTCGAGATCTTGCAAACCTGCCGGACTGGTGAAAACGACTGCCGGTTCCGAAATCTGCGGAGACCATTCCGGAATTACTCGCCCGAAATAAAAGTTCAACCCGAATTCCCAATTGCGGTGCGCGCGATAGAGGGTGATCGGATCTTTGTTATAGGGCGGACGCATTTGCGGCGAAGCGGCAATTCGTCGGGCTGAGAATTGATCGTCGGAGCGAACCTCGGCGATGTGCAGAGTGTCGTTGGCCATCAGTGCGAGAAAAAGCGTCGAAGCACAAATCGAGCTAAGAGCAAGCCGCGGAGATCGCAAAACGAGAAATAGCAGGGAAGCCAGGAATATGATTGCTCCATACCACTGAACGATTCTTCCACGCGCATGCCAATTCTGGCTGTTCATCAGATCCGGGAGGAATTTATATCCGAGATATGGGGCCGCGAGATAGAGCGCCAGGACAGTTGCTGCAACGGCCACGAGGATCCACGGGCGCGCCGAACGGCTCGCTTCGATTCGCCGCTCGAGAGCCACGCCGCAGAGAAGCGCCAGCGGCGGCACTACGGGAAGTACGTAACCCGGCAGCTTCGACTGCGAGAAGCTGAAGAAGATGATGGGAAATATCGCCCAGCAGGCGAAGAAAAATCCCGGAGAATCGTATCGGCCTTTGGCGCGCCAGAGACGCAGGCCCTCCGCAGCCGCCGGCCAGAGCAACGCTGCCCAGGGGAGAAGCGCGATGAGCATAATTGGTCCGAAGAACCAGAATGGCTGCCGGTGCTGAAAAACCGGCGTCAGGTAACGCTCGAAGTTGTGAAGCAACAGAAACGTGTGCAGAAATTCGGGGTTTCGCCGCGCGCAGAGCGCGTACCACGGCACTGCAACTACGACGAAGGCGGCTATTGCTGCCGGGTGCGCAAAGCGAAGTGCGGTTCGCCAATTGCGCGTGCTAAGGATCCAAAGCCCGATGCTCCCGCCGGCGAGAACCACCGCGCCGGGTCCTTTCGCGAGCGTCGCGACGCCGAGCCAGCTTCCAAACAAGATGGCGGCCGCGAGCCCGTTGCGATGAACGGCGCTCGGCGGCTCGAGAGAACGCAGCGCACCCTGCTGGCGTAGTATTCCCGCCGCGCACGTCATCGCCATCGCCAGGCTCGCGGCGAAAAGCATGTCGGGAGTCGCGGCGCGGGCGAAGGCTAGCGAGCCAATTGTCGTTGCTAAAATCAGCAGCACGACCCAAGCGGTTTTTTCGCCGTAGTGCTTCAGAGCCAGCCAGGCGATCGAGAGCGCCGCGCAGAGCGCCGCAATCGCCGAAGGCAATCGCGCCGCGACTTCCGCGGAGGGAAATATCCGGAAGCCGATCGCCGCAGCCCAGTAATACAGCGCGGGTTTTTCGAACCACGGTTGGCCATACAGCCGCGGCGTGACCCAATCGCCCGATTGCGCCATCTCTCGCGCGATCCACGCGTAACGCGGCTCGTCGGGCCCGACAAGTCCGATCGAGGCTAGCCCGCTGAAAAGCGCGAGGACGAGAACCATCGCGGCGAAAGTGAATGCAACGATGCGCTGTCTGTTGTCGAATCGATCCAAAGCGGCATGAGTCTAGCAGACCCGAAACATGTAGCGGAGAGTTTGCAGGCAAGGGCCAACCCGGCGAGGCGGAGAGCCGGTACCGCTTCGAACTGGCACTTTTTTCTTGGGAGCGCAACATTGAGTCAAGTTAACTGACCAACTTATCGCGACATTTTTTGTCATTTCCGCCGGTCAGGAGAGTGGCCGCGGTGCGTGCGGTTGTGACAGAATGGCCGCGGATGCGCGAGACGCTCGAGTATTCCGCCGCATGGCTTCTGATCAAGGGCATGGGATTGCTTCCGCGGCCATTGGCCCGCGCTGTGGGAGTCGCGCTCGTTCGCATCGCTTACGTTTTTCGACCTTCGCTGCGCCGCGCCGCCGACTTGAATTTGAGGCTGGCGTTTCCTGATTGGACCAAGGCGCGGCGGCGGGAAACGATTCGCAGAATGCTGCGCAATATTGGCTGGATGGCCGGCGATTTCTCTCAGTTTCCGAAATTCACGCGAGAGAATATTGAGCGGGTCATCGCGCTCGACGGCCACGAAAACTATCTCGACGCCCTGAACCGAGGCAAAGGCGTATTGATCCTCACCGGTCACATGGGCCCGTGGGAACTTTCTAGCTTTGCCCACGCTCTTTATGGCTACGCTTGTTTCTTCCTCGCGCGGCCTATCCAGAACCGCCGCGTGGACGCGCTCGTGAATCAATATCGCTGCCTTTCGGGCTGCCAGGTGATCGACAAGAATGACTCCGTGCGGGCCGTGCTGCGCATTTTGCACGGCGGTGGAGCAATCGGTATTCTCGCCGACCAGAATACTTCTCTCGAAGAAGGCGTCTTCGTGCCGTTCTTCGGCGTTCCAGCGTCGAGCACCGCGGGGCTGGCGCGCATCGCTCTACGTACAGATGCCGCCGTCGTCCCGGGCTATGCGTACTGGGATGAAGCCGCGCAAAAATACCGGCTGCGCTTTGAGCCGGCGGTCGAATTGATCCGCACAGGCGATGAAGCGGCGGACGTTCGCAGCAACACGGCGAAATTCATGAACGTAATCGAAGATTTCGTGCGCGCGCATCCCGATCAATGGATCTGGGTGCACAAGCGGTGGAAGACGCGGCCGCCTGGGGAAAAACCAGTCTATCCATCTTGACTCTCTGAATCGAGGAAATCATGGCAAGGACAGCTAGTGAACTTGCGGATTATCTGCAAGCAACGCTCGAGGGTGACGCTTCGGCGCGAATCTCTTCCATCGCGAATCCGGATTCTGCCACGCCCGACGACCTGATTTACGTCGAGAATGAGAAATTTCGAGATCGAGCACAAGCGTCGAAGGCGCGATGCGTCATCGCCCCGTCGGGGCTGGAGTTTACGGAGAAGACCGTGCTCCGCGTTGCCGCGCCGAAACTCGCCTTTGCGAAGGCGGCTGACTGGCTCCTGCCATCGCGCCGGGCGCCGGCGGGAGTTCATCCGTCTGCTGTAATTTCACCCTCCGCGAAGATCGCGGAGAGCGTCGCAATCGGGCCATTCGTTGTAGTCGAGGATGGCGTAAGCATCGCATCCGGCACCCAGGTGGGCGCGTTCAGCTTCCTCGGCTCAGGCGCTTCGATCGGCGAGGACTGCAGCCTGCTCCCGCGCGTAACTCTCTATCCGGGTGCTCGCATCGGGTCCCGCGTCACGCTGCATTCCGGCGTGGTGGTCGGCGGCGACGGCTTCGGCTATGTCTTCGGCGAGGGCAAGCACTGGAAATTTCCACAGGTAGGCGCTGTCGAAATCAGCGACGACGTCGAGATCGGCTGCGGCACCACGATTGATCGAGGCTCGCTGGGCACGACAAAAATCGGCAGCGGCGCCAAAATTGACAATCTCGTCCAGGTCGGTCACAACGTCCAGATCGGCGAACACAGCATCATTGCGGCACAGGTGGGCATTTCGGGGAGCTGTTCAATCGGCCGGAACGTAATGATCGGCGGGCAAGCCGGCCTAGGCGAGCATTGCAGCCTCGAGGACGGTGTAATCGCGGGCGGCCAGTCCGGAATACTGCCAAACAAGGTTATTCGCGCCGGCCAAGTCGTATGGGGAACTCCGGCCCGCACATTGAGCAAATTCAAGGAAGAGTATGCCTGGTACGGTCGTCTGCCCGAGCTCGGAAAGCGACTTCGACGGGCGATTGAACCGGAGCCTTGACGCGAGAACCTGAATCACCCGCTTGCGCGATACCCTATCTGCCGGATCGCAGACCCCAAAAACGGCTTCCCAGGGGTAGTCACGTAGGTGTCATTTTTTGTTGACCACGGGGCCATTCCTCGCGATAATCTAGTGCGGGTCTCTGTATCTATTTGCATTCTATAGGGATCGGGGAAATCATTTCACATACTGCGTGGCGTTTTTAGAGCATTAGCGCTCGCCGCCTCGAGGGCTTTTGGGGACCCACGCTGGCAACATGAGGGTGTGGACCCTCATCTAGATGAGTAGGAGGCCGGGTCTAGAGCACGGCGGACGTTTAGGTTTGCCGACGGTGGAAGCGAAATAAATTTCTGTGGTCGGGAGTGAATCGCTCGCTAGTACGATCACCTGCCCGATCGTGATGAACTTGATGGGTTACGCGTCACAACGGCGATGTCGGAAACAGTGATGACATCTCAACTTAGAACCATTCCCGACGGCAGCGGGCACGCAGCCGCCACCGTACCCGTCCGGGACCTGGAAGGTCAGGTCGCGCAGGCCGTTGACCGCGCCACCCGGTGGCTTCTGAACGCGCAAATTGAGGGGCGGTATTGGTGGGGCGAACTCGAAGCCGACACGACCCTCGAATCCGACTACACGGTATTCCAGTTCATTTTGGGACGTCTCGACTCTCCAAAAGTCAGCAAACTAGCTGCTTATATTCGCCAGCGCCAACTCGAAGACGGCGGCTGGAACATCTTTCCGGATGGCCCGGCAGAGATAAACGCCACGGTGAAGGCCTATTTCGCGCTGAAATTGGGCGGCGACGATCCCAACGCAGCGCACATGCGTCGAGCCCGCGAGCGAGTGCTTGCCCTCGGCGGCCTGGAAAGCACGAATTCCTATACGCGTATCTATTTGGCGCTAGTGGGTGCGATAGGCTGGGATTTGGTTCCAGCGATCCCTCCTGAACTGATTCTTCTGCCACATTGGGTCCCGCTGAACGTGTACGACATGTCGTCCTGGACGCGCGCGATCCTCGTGCCCCTGGCCATGTTGTACGCGGGCAAGCCGCAGTGGGCCATTCCGCAAGAGGCGCACATTGATGAGTTGTTTGCCGACCCAAATCGAAAGCGCAAGGCGTTCGAATGGGATCGCAGCCTGTTTACCTGGCGGAACTTCTTCCTGACCACCGACCGCTTGATGAAGTCCTACGAACGCTTGCCGTGGAAGCCGTTCCGCGCCATGGCGCTGAAGAAGATCGAGCGCTGGCTGCTGGAGCACATGGAGCGCAGCGAGGGAATCGCGGCAATTTATCCCTCGATGCAGAATTCCATTCTTTGCCTGCTGAGCCTGGGGTATGCGCTGGATCACCCGATCGTGAAACAGCAGTTGGCGCACTTTGAAGCGCATGAGATTGAAGAGGGGGAGACGCTGCGCATTCAGCCATGCGTATCGCCAGTTTGGGATACGGCGATTGCGATGGTGTCGCTCGAGGAAGCGGGGGTCGACCCCAGCCACCCGGCGTTGGTTGAGGCTGCAGGCTGGCTGGCGGACATGCAAATCCTCGGAGGCGGCGACTGGCAAGTGAAGAATCACGATGCTCAACCCGGTGGCTGGGCGTTCGAATTCCGCAATGACTGGTTTCCGGACGTAGACGATACGGCGTTCGTCCTGATGGCTATGGCGCGCGTGGCGCATCCGGATTCGGAGAGGATTGACGCGTCGATCCGGCGCGGGTTGGCCTGGATGCTCAGCATGCAAAACCGCGATGGAGGTTGGGGCGCTTTCGATCGCGATAACGATCTCCAGATTCTAAATAACATTCCGTTTGCGGATCACAATGCCATGCTTGACCCCTCGACCGCCGACGTCACGGCGCGAGCGCTGGAATGTCTCGGCAAACTGGGCTGGACCAGCGAACACCCGTCGGTGAAGAACGCGGTCTCGTTCTTGCGCAAGGATCAGGCGCCGGACGGCCCGTGGTACGGGCGCTGGGGCGTTAACTATGTGTATGGGACCAGTGGAGTTCTGCGCGCGATGGAGGCAGTGGGGCTTTCGCACGCGCCCGAATGCCGGCACTCTGCGGACTGGCTGCGGTCGGTGCAGAATCCCGACGGCGGATTCGGCGAATCCTTGCACTCCTACAGCGACTCTAACTGGAAGGGGCGCGGCGCGAGCACGGCTTCGCAGACTGCCTGGGGATTGATCGGATTGCTCGCTACGGTGGGACCGGACGATCCAGCTTCGATCTGCGCGGCGAAGTACTTGGTTGAAACGCAGAATGAAGACGGAACGTGGGACGAGAAGGAATTTACGGGGACGGGGTTCCCATCCGTTTTCTATTTGAAATATCACCTCTATCGAAATTCGTTCCCGCTCTACGCACTGGCGCGGTACCGGAATATGAAAAACGGCGCAAACGAGTTTTGCGCTTTCCAGCCCGGGCCGAACGGATTCTGGCATCGCAAGCTGAATTTGGGGGCTGAATGAGATTTCCGCTAAGCATGACGGCGAACCTTACGGGGTATCTCGCCGGGAAGACGATTCGCCGCGAGAAGAAATTTCCGCTGGTGATGATGCTCGAGCCTCTGCACGCGTGCAACCTAACTTGCACAGGCTGCGGGCGAATCCGCGAATACAAGCCGACGATTAATGACACGCTGACTGTGGAGCAGTGTCTCGCGGCGCTCGAGGATTGCGGCGCTCCGATTGTTTCGATCTGCGGCGGCGAGCCGATGATTTACCCGGAGCTGGGGCGGCTGGTGAAGGAAATCCTGGCGCGCAAGAAGAATATCTATCTCTGCACCAACGGAATGTTCATTCGCAAGCGCCTGAATGAATTCCGCCCGACCTCGCGGTTCTTTTTCAACGTGCATCTCGACGGCTTGGAGAAGACGCACGATCTATGCGTTGAGCGCGACGGTGTGTTCCGCGAGGCGATCGAAGGAATCCGGGTGGCGAAGGCCGCGGGTTTCCTGGTCACCTCCAACACGACGATCTACAAGGAAACCGACATTGAGGAGATCGGCGAGCTCTTCGCGTATTTGCAAACGCTGGGCGTGGACGGACACATGGTCTCGCCCGCCTATTCCTATGCCGCTGTGCAAACGAAAGACATCTTCATGTCGCGCGACGAAATTCATCAGAAATTCCAGCGCGCCGCCGAACTTCTCGGCCGCTACAACATCATGACCTCGCCGCTTTATCTCGAGTATCTCCGCGGCGAACGCGAACTCGAATGCACGGCTTGGGCCACGCCGACTTACAACACGCGCGGCTGGAAGGGCCCGTGCTACGTGATGACCGACACGCACCATCCGAACTTCAAGGAATTTCTGGCGAAGACGGACTGGACGAAGTACGGCCGCGGCAACGATCCGCGCTGCGAAGATTGCATGATGCATTCGGGATACGAGCCTTCGGCCATTCTCGGCGGAAACAAGAAACTCGGCGATACCTGGCGCATGCTCACGTGGCAGCTTTCGGGCCGCATGGGCGGCGCGAAGGGCGCACCCAAAGCAAATGGCCACGGAAATGGCAACGGCCATTCGAATGGCCATGCGAACGCGCACGGCAACGGCCACGCACAAGCCACCATTTCAACCCCCCAGCCGGGCAAAGAAGAGGTTTTCCGGATTCTATGAAGACGCTCGTCACGGGCGCCACAGGCTTCGTCGGCAGCCACGTTGCGGGTCGAGTTATCTCCGCTGGTCAATCGTTGCGAGTTCTCACCCGGCGCGGCAGCGATGTCCGGGCTTTGCGCGGGCTAGAGGCTGAGCGCGTTGAAGGCGATTTGCGCGATGCCGCTTCGCTTGAGCGCGCGCTTAGCGCCGTCAATCGCGTATTTCACGTTGCGGCCGATTACCGCCTCTGGTCGCGAAATCCCGCTGAGATTTACGAGAGCAATGTGACCGGCACGCGGAATTTGCTCGAAGCTGCCAAGCGGGCCGGAGTCGAGCAATTCATTTATACGAGCACGGTTGCAACTATCGCGGTCGATCGCCCCGCGTTGCCGAACGAAGCCACGGATTCGAAGCTGGATGAGATGGTGGGGCACTACAAGCGCTCGAAGTGGCTCGCTGAGAAGGAAGCATTGAAGGCGGCGCAAGACGGATTATCCGTCATCATCGTGATGCCGACCACCCCGGTCGGGCCCGGCGATTGGAAGCCGACGCCGACCGGAAAGCTCATAGTTGATTTTCTGAATGGCAAGATGCCCGGCTACGTCGAGACTGGCCTGAATTTTGTAGGCGTCGAAGATGTCGCCGCAGG
This sequence comes from Candidatus Acidiferrales bacterium, assembly GCA_036833535.1. Taxonomy (GTDB): domain Bacteria; phylum Acidobacteriota; class Terriglobia; order Acidiferrales; family UBA7541; genus Palsa-147. The sequence continues at coordinate 12,609 of DAITPO010000056.1, forward strand.
CCACCTGCTCGCCGCCGAGCGCGGCAAATCCGGTGAGCGCTACTTGCTCGGCGCGGAAAATCTATCGCTGAAACAAGTTCTCGACATTCTGGCGCAGGTTTCCGGATTGCCTGCGCCGCGATTGAAAATCCCACACGCCATCGCATTGGGGTTTGCCTACACGGAGAATGCGTTCTCGCGAATGCTGGGCCGCGAGCCGCAGATTCCGGTGGAAGGCGTGAAGATCGCTCGGCATAACATGTTCGTAGATGTTTCGAAAGCGCAGCGCGAGTTGGGATATGCGCCGGGGCCGGTGGCCGCGGCGCTCGAGCGCGCCGCGCACTGGTATGAAGAAAACGGCTACGTCCGAGCGGGGGCGCGGCGAGCCGTCACTGCTGCAGCCTAGATTGGAATAACGCGTGAAAGTGCTGGTCACATTTGCGTTGGAAACCGAGTTTGCCTCGTGGTTTCGGCAAGGTGCGTTCGCGCGACTTGCGAATCTCGATTTTCCAGCGTTCGAATCATCTCGCGGGGAAATGCAGATTCGAGTGGCCATCACCGGTATGGGTCGCGAGCGAGCGCAGCGGGTTGCGCGCGAGGCTCTGCGCTGGCAGCCGGACGTTTGCATCGCTGCAGGATTCGCTGGCGGCCTGAAGTCCGCATTTCGCGCCGGAGACGTTCTGGTCGCGCTCGCAGTTCGTGATGGTGAGACGCAGGGCAGGTTCGAATGCAATCCCCGAATGGTTCGCCTCGCCGAAGATGAAGGCGCAAGCCCCATCGCCACGCTCTGCACCTCCGCCTTCGCGGTCTCGACCGTTGAAGGCAAGCGGCGCATGGGCCGGATTGCAGAAGCCGTTGACATGGAGAGCTTCTTCATTTTGAGCGAGGCGCATGAGCGCGGAATCCCCGGAGTCGCCATTCGCGCGGTGAGCGATGCTGCGAACGAAAGCTTGCCCATGGATTTCACGCAAGTGTTGAACGAACACGGCCGAGTTCGCGTTACTCGACTGGCGGGAAAAATCGCACGCGCCCCGCAGCGAATCCCGGGGCTGATTCGCCTGGGATCCGCAAGCCGGCGCGGCGCGAAGAATCTGGCGCGGATCCTCGAGAAGACGAGTAAATCGCTGAGCGCGGCGCCGGGACTGCTCACGGAGAGGATCGTAGCTAGGGCTACGGCATGAGCTCGCAGACGGCACAACTCGACCTAGCATCGCGGACCCCGCTGGGCGTGCGGGAGATGCGCGCGGGCGTTTACCGCGGCAAGGGCCGTGTTGTGGTCGAGACTGTCCCGATTCCGCAGGTGGGCGAAGGCGAAGTTCTATTTCGCGTCTCGGCGTGCGGCATCTGCGGAACCGACATCAAGAAGATCCAGCACGGTTTTGTCAATCCGCCGCAAATTTTTGGGCACGAACTCGCCGGCACGATAGTCGAAGTCGGCCGCGGCGTCCGCAAATTCAAGCCAGGCGACCGCGTGGTCAGCTTTCATCACATCCCGTGCGGCGATTGTTTTTATTGCGAGCGCAAACTTTTCTCGCAGTGCCCGGGCTACAAGAAAGTCGGTCTCACCGCGGGGTTCGATCCCAATGGCGGCGGCTTCGCGCAGTACGTTCGCGCGATGCCCTGGATCGTCGAGCGCGGCATGCTCGCTCTGCCGCCGGACGTGAGCTTCGAGGAAGCCACGTTTGTCGAGCCAGTGAACACGTGCCTTAAAGCCGTGCGCAAGGCTCGCGTCGCGCCAGGAGAAACAGTTCTGGTGATCGGACAAGGTCCCGTCGGCTTGCTCCTGATGCTGCTTGCGAAGCTCGAGGGCGCTACGGTTCTCACCAGCGACCCGATGGCCGGCCGTCGTGCGGCGAGTCTGCGCTTCGGCGCTACAGCAGCGTTCGATCCGTCAAAAGTGGAACTTGGCAGCGAAATTCGGCATCACACTAATGGGCGGGGCGCTGATGCCGTTCTGCTCGCCGTGCCGAGCCCGGGTCTAGTGAAAGAGGCGTTAGCGCTCGCACGGCCTGGCGGACGCGTGCTGCTCTTCGCGCAGAATGATCCCGTGATGCAGATCGAATTTCCCGCCGCGACGGTAGGAGTCGAGGAGAAAGAAATTCTGGGCAGCTATAGCGCTTCGGTAGACGATCAGGAAGAATCGGCGCGGCTGGTCTTCGAGCGCCGCTTGCCGGTGAAAGATCTGATCTCTCACCGTTTCTCACTTGAAGAAATCGCCAGCGCCCTCGATTTGGCAGCGCGCCCGGCCGATGATACCTTAAAAGTGGTGATTGTGAATTCATGAGCACCCTCGATCTAACTCGAAACGGGCACATGACCGCGGCAGTCCTCTACGGACCCGAGGATTTGAAGGTCGAGACGATCGACATCCCGCCACTGGCTTCGGACGACGTTCTCATCAAAGTTGAAGTCGCTTTGACCTGCGGCACCGATCTTAAAGTCTGGAAGCGCGGCTATCATGCGCGCATGATCCGCCCGCCCTCGGTATTCGGCCACGAGCTTGCCGGAGTGATCGAAGAGAAGGGTAGCGGCGTGAATGGCGGTTTCCGCAAGGGCATGCGCGTGGTGCCGGCGAATTCGGCGCCCTGCGGCGTCTGCTTCTATTGCCGCAAGGGCCAACAGAATCTGTGCGAGGATTTGCTCTTCAATAACGGCGCGTATGCCGAGTACATTCGCGTTCCCGGCCGGATCGTGGAAAAGAATTTGCTCGAGATTCCCGACAAAGTTTCCTTCCGCGATGCGGCGATGGTCGAACCGCTGGCCTGCGTTCTGCGCGGCGTTCACGAAATGAATGTGCATGCGGGCGATACAGCTGTAGTCATCGGCTGCGGTCCGATCGGTTTGAAATTCATTCGCGTGCTTTCGGCGCGCGGCATCCACGTCATTGCGCTCGGTAAGCGCAAGAGCCAGATGATTGCTGCCGAACGTCTCGGTGCCAGCGCCACGATTGATGTCGGCCGCACCGAAGATCCGATCCGGCGCGTTCTGCAGCTCACCGAGCGGGGTCTCGGCGCCGATGCGGTGATCGAAGCCGTTGGCGCGCCGGCTACGTGGCAGTGGGCCGTGCAGATGGTGCGCAAAGGCGGCACGGTAAATCTGTTCGGCGGCTGCCCGCCGGGCTCGGAAGTAAAATTCGATCCCTCGGCGCTGCACTATTCGGAGATCACGATTAAGTCAACTTTCCATCACGCGCCGCAATTTATTCGCGAGGCGCTCGACACTATCGCGCGCGGGGAAGTGACTGCCGGAAATTTCGTCACCGGCGAGGTGGCGCTCGACGATCTGCCGCGAGTTTTCGAGCGGATGAAGAATCGCAACGGCGAATTGAAGACTGCTGTTATTCCGTAGGCTTGTCCCCACAAACGGCTTCCATGCAAGAGAATCCGGTTCTTGAGATCGCGCGCAACCTGCCGAGCGCGGGCTGTGCTCCCGAAGAGGCGCGCCACTATACGCGGTGGCTTGCGACGCACCACTACGAGAATTTCAACGTGGTGTCCTGGCTTTTGCCGCGGCGGTTGCACCAGCATTTCTATAATGTCTACGCGTACTGCCGTTGGGCCGATGATCTCGGCGATGAAGTGCCCAATCCGAAGACGGCGCTGAAGCTGCTCGATGCGTGGGATGAGGAACTGCAGCGGACTTATGCCGGGCATCCTTCACATCCGGTGTTCGTTGCGCTGGCGGAGACCGTGACAGCCCTCGATATTCCGATCGAGCCGTTTCGCGATCTGCTCATCGCTTTCCGGCAGGATCAGCGCGTGCATCGCTACGAGAATTGGGGCGGCGTGCTCGATTATTGCCGCTACTCCGCGAATCCGGTCGGCCGGCTCGTGCTTTATCTCACAGGCTATCGCGATGCGGAGCGGCAGGCTCTTGCCGACGCAACCTGCACTGCGTTGCAGCTCGCGAATTTCTGGCAGGATGTTGCTCGCGATCTCGATAAAGACCGGATTTATATTCCGCTCGATTTGCTGCGAGAGAAGGGGCTCGGACCCGAGGATCTGTTTGCGCGTAATTTTGATGAGCGTTACGCCAAGGTGATGCAGGCGCTGATTGCGCGGACGCGTACGCTTTTTGCGGCTGGTGCACCGCTCGCCGGGCGCGTTTCGGCATCGCTGCGCGTGGATGTCGAGTTGTTCTCGCGCGGAGGGCTGGCGGTTCTCGATCGCATCGAAGCCATCGGCTATAACACGCTGCATCACCGGCCGGAAATTAGCCGCGCCACGCAGATGCAACTGCTCGGCCGCGCGCTTCTCGACCGCTGCTTCACCTGGTTGTTACCCTCCGCGCCGCCCGATAATTCTGACGGCAGATCGAACGGCGGCGGGAATGGTGCCGCGAACGGCGGCACGGGCAGCGGGGTTGACAGCGCGTCATCGCTTGCGGGACGCCATGCCTGAGAAAGTCTCCGTTGCGGCATCCTACGACCATTGCCGCAATCTCGCGCGATCCGCGGCGCGCAATTTCTACTACGGCTTTCGCCTGCTGCCTCCGGCCAAGCGCGACGCCCTTTGCGCGCTTTATGCTTTCATGCGTGAAGTGGATGACATCTCGGACGAGCCGGGAGAAATTGCCGTCAAACAGCGCGGCCTGGCCGAGCGCCGGGCCGAGATGGATCGCGCGCTCGCCGGTGAAACTTCCGCATCGCCGGTCTGGCCGGCGTTTCGCGATACGGCTGAGCGCTACAACATTCCTTCGCGCTACTTGCACGATTTGATTTCCGGCGCGGAGATGGACCTGACCGTTAGCGTTTACGAGACGTTTGATCGCCTGCGCGAGTATTGCTACCGCGTGGCCGGCACCGTCGGCCTGTGCTGCGTTCACGTTTTCGGATTCACGGAACCTCGCGCGCCGGAACTGGCGGAGCGGCTGGGCATTGCGTTTCAGCTCACGAATATTCTTCGCGATGTGCCGAAAGATTTCGCCATGGGGCGCATCTATTTGCCGCTCGATGATATGGCGCGCTTCGGCTGCGATGCCCGCGACTTGCGGCGAGCGAACGCCGGCTCGCGGTTCGCCGATTTGATTCGCTTCCAGGCCGAACGCGCCTGGAAGTTTTATGCCGAAGGCTGGGCGCTTCTCGATCTGATCGAAGACGACAGCCGCGCGGCGCTCTGGGCCATGGCGCGCATCTATGCAGGCATTCTCGAAAAGATCGAGCTGCGCCGCTATGATGTGCTGGCTGCGCCGCCGGCCCGGCTATCCTCAGCAGAAAAGGTCTGGATTCTCGCGCGAGCGCGGCTCGGCTGGCGCGACCCTCATTATGTCCAACGAATGTGTGAACGTGATCGGCGGGGGGCTGGCGGGGCTGTCGGCGGCCGTCGCGCTGGCTGAAGCCGGCGTGCGCGTGCGGCTGTTCGAGAAGCGGCCGTATCTCGGCGGACGCGCAACGTCGTATCTGCTTCCCGATGGCAGCCACGTGGATAATTGCCAGCACGTCACGCTCGGCTGCTGTACGAATCTTGCGGATTTCTATCGTCGCGTGGGCTCGGCCGATCGCATTCGCTATTACGATCATCTGTACTTCGCCGATGCACGCGGGCGGCGGTATTCGATCGGCTCGTTTTTGTTCGCGCCGCCGTTTCACATGGCGCTTTCGTTTTTGCGCTTCACGGCGCTCTCGTGGTCGGACAAAGCGGGAATCGGGCGGGCGATGCTGGCGATTGCGCGATCCGGCGGACATCCGCCGGGCGTCGAGGGTAACTCGATGCTCGACTGGCTGCATCGCATGGG
>DAITPO010000056.1:18420-21507 GCA_036833535.1 Candidatus Acidiferrales bacterium
TTCGCTGTGCCGCAATCCGCGTTGCTCGAGTTGCTTGGCCCGACGCTCGCCGAATCCGATCCGGCGTTCGCGGGCCTGCACCACTTGCACGATTCGCCGATTACGGGAATACATTTTTGGTTCGACAGGCCGGTGATGAAGGAGCCGTTCCTCACGCTTCTCGATCACACCGTGCAGTGGATCTTTAATAAGACGCTTCTTTACGCCGAGGCGCCGCAAAACAATTCGGCAGCCGGCGCGTCCAAGAACGATGGCGGGCAATACTTGCAACTGGTGGTCAGCGCGTCCTATGATCTGGTGAACCGCTCGCGCCAGGAGATCACCGATCTTGCCCTGCGCGAAGTGCGCGAAGTTCTCCCCGCCGCTCGCGACGCCAAGCTCGTGAAATCCACGGTGATCAAAGAAATCGCTGCGACGTTCTCGCCCGAGCCCGGCTCCGATCAGTGGCGTCCCGGCCCGCGCTGCGGCATCGAAAATCTGTTTCTCGCGGGCGACTGGACGCGCACGGGCTGGCCCGCGACGATGGAAGGCGCGGTGCGCAGCGGCTACATCGCGGCCGAAGCAGTCCTCGCAGCGGCAGGAACTCCGCGGAGTTTCTTGCAGCCGGACTTGCCCGCCGAAGGTTTCAGCGCCCGCTGGGCTCGCAATGGCACTGGCCGCGCGTGATTGCGGAAACGCGATGGCCAACAGCCGCGGCTGCGCGCATCGCGGTTAGTGGCGTTCAAGTTACAAGTTCAATCGGACCGGCGATTTGCCGGTTGCACGTCTAGATTCGGAGTATGATGGGGTTTCCCCCGGAGGTCCCTCCATGGAGCGGAAGTATAAGCAGAAGGGTTATCAGGAGCGCGGCGAAGCGAAGAAGAAGCAGGAGCACCGCCCGGCCGAGCCGCGTCCGAGGCAGGATCAGCTCGGCCCGCGCACGCCGCGCATGGTGGGCAGCGTTTCCCGCGCCCGCTGTTCGAACTGCGGCGCGGTGCTGCAGCCCGGCTTCGATCCCAATGGCCAATGCCCCAAGTGCGGACTCGAGATGCACTCCTGCAAACAGTGCCGCCACTTTGATACGGCCGCGCAGTTTGAATGCACGCAGCCGATTCCCGAGCGCATCGCGAAGAAAGACGCGCGCAACGAGTGCACGTTCTTCGATTTGCGCGTGACGATCGAGAAGGATACGTCGCCCGCAGCTTACGCCACGCCCGCCGCTCCTTCGGCGCCCATTTCGCCGAACACATCCCACGGCGCCCGCAAGGCTTTCGAAGATTTGTTCAAGAAGTAAGAACGGCGTAGCGCCGGCTGCCAGCCGGCGTTTTTCTGCGGCGGAGCTCCCTAACATAATCGCCGGCAAGCTGCCGGCGCTACGAACTCAAACAGGAAACAGCGTGGGTTCCTTCGATGGCGCGTCGGCAATTTTTTCCAAGCGGGGATAATGATGGCGGAGCGGCTCGGGCACATCCACCTTGCCGCCGGTCAGCAAATGAATCAGCTCTAACGCGTTCACCACGCCCTTGCCTTCAAAGTGATTGTTGGTGATCACGAACGTCTTCTCGGCGTGTTCGCTTGTGTGGCGGATGCGCTCGGCCCAGGGCGCGAGCTCTTCTTCAGAGTAGAGGTAGTTGTATCGCTCCGAGGGAGGCGTGGCCGGATCATCACTGAACCAGGTATCGTAGCGGCGGCCGTGTAGTCGGACGTACGCGACGGGAGAAGTAGTACGCTCGGTAGGTTTCATGGATTTGCCGATCACCGGTTGGTCGATATTGCAGAAGCCCACGCCGCTCTCGCGCAACCATTCGAAGAACGATTTCTGCATCCAGCTAGAATGGCGTACTTCCGCCACCAGCGAATAAGCGCCGAATTCTTTTGCCAGTGCTTCTAGCCGCGCGAGATTTTCAGGCGTATTGTGAAACGAAAAAGGGAACTGCATCAGCACCGCGCCGAGCCGTCCCGCTTCCGCCAACACGTCGAATCCCTCGCGCACCGCGGCAACGTCGGCTGCGCCCGCGTTGGTTTCGTGCGTGAATTTCTGCCACAGCTTCGCGCTGAAAAGAAATCGCGGATTTGCGGCCACGTGCTCGATCCACAAGCGGCACATGTCGGGCTTCGGAGGCTGGTAGAACGAAGTATTGATCTCGATTGTGTCGAAGAACTGCGAAAGATACGCCGCCTCGCGGAAGCCGCGCTCCCGCCGCGCTGGATACACGATGCTTTTCCAATCGGCATAAGACCATCCCGCCGGGCCCACAAGCACCCGGTGCGATGCCGGCACGTCGCGTTGTGATTGGCGGGCCATCGTTCAATGGTAACGCGCGCCCAGCCTATGTCGCCGTCGAAGCGCCTGTCAAATCGCAGTGCGATGAGTTCCGCAAATGCACTGCGCCGTTGAATCCAACTCGGGGCCTTGCTATGCTGAATTTGCGATGAGTTTCATGCGGCTTCGCTTTCCAGCCGGTCATTCAATCCTTCCATCAAGGTGCTTCGATGAAAATGTCCTTCAGCCGCATTCAAGCGGATGTCCGGGAGGCGGTCGAGGAAGTTGTGGCACGCCATGTCGCGAAACTCGAAAAGCTGCTCAAGCGTTACGCGCCTGATCTCGTGCAATTGCACGGCGATCTCGAGCTTCGCCCGCGCCGCTCCGATTTCAATTTCGCGGTAAATCTCGTGCTGCCCACCGGTACTCTGCACGCCAGCGCCATCGCCCCCGACGCCCCCGCCAGCGTCCGCGCCGCCTTCTCTGAACTCGAAGGCCAGCTCAAGAAGCACAAAGAAAAGCTCCGCAAAGATTATGAATGGAAACGCAAGCGCCCCCGCGCCAACCCCGCCGCCCGCTAGAAAGACACGACACGGCCTCTACGATTATGTCCGGACAGCAGCAAGTTATCGTGCCGCTGCGAAATCACGAACAGCGCGCGGATCAGCGCGACCGCTGCGACCAGCCCTGAGAAGCGTCTTCATTGCCAATTTTCAGGTAAGATAAACGCACACGCCACAGGGGCGTAGCTCAGTGGTAGAGCAGCGGCCTTTTAAGCCGTTGGTCGTGGGTTCGATCCCCACCGCCCCTACCAATTCTCCTCTTCGGATATTCGATCAATTCGG
>DAITPO010000057.1:0-15868 GCA_036833535.1 Candidatus Acidiferrales bacterium
CCCCGCATGAATGCGGGGGCTGCTACCCAAAAGCTGGTGCCCTAAGAACTTCGAGCGGCTCGAGATTGAGGGACTACCTTGCGTTGACAATGTTGGAGGCATGCTTTAATCTTGGGGATTGTCTCTGACAGGAAAGGTGTGACTGGGCGAATGCGGACGTATGTGGCAAAGGGTCGAGAGGTTGATGAGCTGACGCTCGGGAAGAATTGGTTCGTGGTGGACGCGAACGGGCAGGTGCTCGGGCGGCTGGCGACGCGGATTGCGCGGATTTTGATCGGCAAAGATAAGCCGCAATTTACCCCGCATCTTGATTGCGGGGATCACGTTGTGGTGATCAACGCCGAGCGCGTGCGATTGACCGGCAACAAGATTGACCAGAAAATTTACCGGCATCATAGCGGTCATCCGGGCGGATTGAAGGAAATTCCCATTCGCCGGATGATGGAGCGCCAGCCCGCGGAAGTGATTCGCGAGGCTGTGCTGGGCATGTTGCCGAAGAACAAGCTGCGTGCCAAGCGCGCGAAGAAATTGCGCGTGTATGCTGGTGAGAAGGGTCTGTTGCGCCACGCCGGACAGAAACCTCAGCCGATCACGCTGTAACCGCACGAGGGACGTACCGCGCGAGTCGTTCCTGGCGTTTATTCGGTGCAAGGATTGACGCTGAGATTCCCTTGAGGGATTCGGGACAGGCTCTTCGGGCCCTCGGATGCCAATTTTTCTTTTTGGCGCGGGTACCCTCAGCGGCTGAAGCCGGGAATGTTTTCAGAGCGTTGCGGCACGACTGAAGTCGTGCCCTGACACTGCAAAGCCGATGCGGTAGGAAAGAGGAGAAGAAATTTGAGCGCTACTTTGACTTACGGCGGGACCAAGAAATTTTATGGGACTGGGCGGCGGCGCGAGGCTGTGGCGCGCGTTTATGTGAAGCCTGGTGCGGCGCGATTCACCGTGAATGGCCGGCCGGTGGATGAATATTTCAAGAACGTGGCCTGGCATACGGCGGCTGTGGAGCCTTTGAAATTCACGCAAACGCAGGATCAGGTGGAAGTTGCCGCGACGGTGAAGGGCGGCGGCGTCGGCGGGCAGGCTGGAGCGGTGCGCATGGGGTTGTCGCGCGCGCTTTCGGTTTTCAATCCGGAGCTGCGGCCGGCTTTGCGGAAGAATGGATTTTTGACGCGCGATTCGAGAATGAAGGAACGAAAGAAGTACGGGCAGAAGGGCGCGCGACGCCGCTTTCAGTACAGCAAGCGCTAGTTTCTGGAAGTTGCGTTTGCGATTTGTGGCAGTAGAAGTAAAAATTCACGGCCGGATTCGGACCGGCACAAAAGGACGCTGCCGCTCGAGTGATCTGGCGGGCGGTCAAACAAGCGTCCCTTTCATAGAGGAGGAAAATTGGCAGTCGAAATTACGATGAAGGAGCTTCTGGAGGCTGGTGTGCATTTCGGCCATCAGACGCGACGTTGGAACCCGAAGATGAAGGAATATATTTTCGGGGAACGCAATGGAATCCACATCATTGATCTTCAGAAGACGCTGAAGATGTTCCGCGAAGCCGCCCGCTACGTTTCGGAGCTCACCGCGCAGGGCCGCACGGTACTTTTTTTGGGAACGAAAAGACAAGCGCAAGAAGCGATCGTCGAAGAAGCTACGCGCGCAGGAATGTACTATGTGCAGCATCGCTGGCTGGGCGGCACGCTGACGAATTGGGTGACGCTGCAGAAATCGATCAAGAGGCTGAAGCTGCTGAAAGCCATGGTCGAGGACGGGCGCATGGCCGATTTGCCGAAGAAAGAAGCGGCGCGGCTGGAGCGCGAGTTGAAGCATTTGCAGCAGAATTTTGCGGGCGTGGAGAATATGGCCACGCTGCCGGACGCGATGTTCGTGATCGATCCGAACAACGAGCAGATTGCGGTGCGCGAGGCTCGGCGAATGGGAGTGCCGGTAGTGGCGATCGTGGATACGAATTGCGATCCGGATATCGTGGACGTGGTGATTCCGGGTAATGATGATGCGCTGCGCGCGATTCGGCTCTTCACTTCGAAGATCGCGGATGCGGTGATCTCCGGGCGGCAACTGTATGAACGCACGCAGATCGCGGATCAGAAGACTACCGAAGGCGCGGACCTGACGGAAAAAGTGGATTACGTGGACACAAGCGCGTACGAGAAATACGAGAAGCCGGAGGGCGACTTTGCGGAAGTCGAGCCTTCTGAGGTTCTCGCTGCGGCTGCGGCCGAGGATGTGACTGCGCCCGGCGAAGAAGAAGAATCGAAAACTAAGGCCTGAGGTTTCAGCGGCCGGTTCATCTTCACGTTCCCTCGAAGAAACCTCAGTTCAACTGGGAAGGACAAAACGACGATATGACCACGCAATCCGGAGGGCCGAATATTCCTGCGCAACTGGTGAAAGAGCTGCGCGAGCGCACCGGCGCGGGATTCGCGGCGTGCCGCGAGGCCTTGATCGAGACGAAGGGCGATATCGAGCAGGCGATCAACGTGCTGCGCAAGAAGGGGCAGGCCGCGGCGCAGAAAAAGGCGCAGCGCGCGACCAGCGAGGGCATGGTCGGATATTACATTCACGCCGGCGGGAAAATCGGCGTGTTGGTGGAAGTGAACTGCGAGAGCGATTTCGTGGCGCGCACTGAGGATTTCCAGAAGCTTTGCCACGACGTGGCCATGCACATTGCGGCGCTTGATCCGAGATTTTTGAAGCGCGAGGAAGTGACGCAGGAAATTTTGGATCGCGAGCGGGATATTTATAAGGATCAGGCGAAACAGACGGGAAAGCCCGACAACGTGATTGAGAAAATCGTGAACGGGAAGATGGAGAAATTTTACGAGGAGAATTGCCTGTACGAGCAACACTTCATCCGCGATGAGAGCGTGACGGTGAAGGAGTTGATCGATCAGGCGATCGCCAAGGTGGGCGAGAATATCGCGGTGCGGCGATTTGCGCGATTCAAAGTCGGCGAAGGAGATGCGGCTGCGCCTGCGGCTCCGGTTGCGGCGGGAGATGCGCCGGCGCCGGCTTGAGATCTTGGCGACTTAGTGCACGAAGAGGCCCGTCCCGCCAGCGCGGGAGCGGGCCCTACGAGAGGATTCATGAAACGGCCCGCCGCGGCGGGCCGTTTCATTTTGGGGCGGGGCGCGGAACGAGACTTGCAGAGGAAACTGGCGGCGCGGCGGGTTGGCGTCAGCGAATCTCTGTTACAATGCGCGCGAGCAGGGGGAAAGACGGCGGAGCATGGCGAAAGTACAGACGGTGAAACGCGCGGCGGAGGACGAGAAGAAGGCGCTGGTGTATCAGCGCGTGGTGCTGAAGATTTCTGGTGAATCGCTGCAAGGGCCTTCGGGATCGGGGATTCACGCCGAAACCGTCATTGCGCTGGCGCGCGAGATAAAGGCCGTACACGATCTTGGAGTCAAGATTGCGATCGTCGTTGGCGGGGGAAATATTTTTCGTGGCGGGCGCCAGAAGTCGTTTGCCATCGATCGGGCGACGGGCGATTACATGGGAATGCTCGCGACCGTGATCAATGGATTGGCGCTGCAGGACGCGCTCGAGAAAATGGGATGCTATACGCGATTGATGAGCGCGATTGAGATGCATCAGGTGGCCGAGCCGTTTATCCGGCGGCGCGCGACGCGGCACCTGGAGAAAGATCGCGTGGTGATTTTTGCGGCGGGGACGGGGAATCCTTATTTTTCGACGGATACGGCGGCGGCGTTGCGGGCGATGGAAATCAAGGCGCAGGTGATTTTGAAGGCGACGCGGGTGGACGGGGTTTATGATGCGGACCCGGAGAAAGTGAAGACGGCGAAGCGGTTTGAGAAGATTTCTTACATTGATGTCCTGCAAAAGGGGCTTTCGGTGATGGATTCGACGGCCATTTCGCTTTGCATGGACAACAAGATGCCGATCATTGTGTTTGATATGAATGTCTCGGGGAATTTGCGGCGAGTGGTGATGGGGGAGAAGGTCGGATCGTTGGTGCAGGCGGATTGAGGGGCTGATTTTTCTGAAATTCTTCCCGGCCTAGGGAGACGAAAGTTCATGACTACGATTGCCACTACGAAGGATGCGCTGGCGCAGGCGCGCGTGCGGATGGAGAAGGCGGTGGAGGATTTCCGGAAGGATCTGGCGAGCGTGCGGACGGGGCGGGCGAATGTGACGCTGCTCGATGCGATCCGCGTGGATTATCACGGGACGCCGATGCCGCTCAATCAGCTGGGGACCATGTCGGTGCCGGACCCGACGGTGATTATGATTGCGCCGTGGGATCCCGGAGCGCTGGCGTTGATTGACAAGGCGATTCGAACTTCGGATTTGGGATTGAATCCTTCGAGCGACGGGAAAGTGGTGCGCGTGCCGATTCCTTCTTTGACGGAGGAGCGGCGCAAGGATTTGGTGAAGCATATTCACAAGGTGCTGGAGAATCACCGGACGGCGGTGCGAAACATCCGGCGGGATATCAAGGAAGCGGTGGAGAAATTGGAGAAGGAGAAGAAGATCAGCGAGGATGAGAAGAAGAGGTCGCTGGATGAATTGGAGAAGGTGACGCACCAGGAGACGAAGAAGATTGAGGATCTTTCGGCGGCGAAGGAGAAGGAGGTTTTGGAGTTTAAGTAGGCGTGGTGGAGGTTTTCCTCAGGCGAAGTGCTGCAGAGAAATTGCGAATTCTCCTCGGATTGTTTGATTTAATGCACACCAAGAAACCGCAGATCCCTCACCGATAAATCGGGTTCGGGATGACAACGATTTGGGTGGGCGGGTTCGAGATGACAACACATTTCTTGGGTGGATTGCGTGGCAGTGGCGACGGGAATTTTTCGACGGCGCGAATGAATTTGCAGGGTTCGATGAGCGCGGCTGGGGCGGGCGCAGCAAGCGGCGCCCCTACGAAGAGGACGGAAAACGGCGAGGCCCAGCGCTAAAGCGCGGGAGTCACGGCCGAGGCTTTTCTCGGAGCGCTGAAGCGCTCCTTCCCCCGCATAAATGCGGGGGCTCCCACCGAAAACACTCTCTCTTGGCTCTTCGGATAGGATAGCCGTGGGCTAATTCTAGTTCGCGGTGCGGACTTGTTCGGGGCGATCTAGTTGCAGCGTGCAGGATTTCGCGGCTGAGGGGCAGGTTAGTTTGGTGCGGCGTAGGAGTTTTGCTGGCGGGCTTGTGGTTTCTACGTTGCCGAAATCGATTGTACGGATTTGGGTTGTGGCTTGGCGCAGGGAATTGTCGCCGGTTAGGAATTTTGCCGATTCTACCTTGGCGGATTTTTCGGTTGGCACTAACAGAATGTAGAATTCGGCTTCGCCGGATTCGTCTCCCAATTTGTTCGTCGTAAAAGTTCTTAGGGCGATCAAATCATTTGCCGCGGATTTTGCGGCGTCATCTGCCTTTGCGGGATCGCCTAGCAGCTTTGTTAGGCGGACGCGGGAATCGGGTTCGGCGTGTGGGGCGGCTGCGGCCAGGGCGTAGGTGCGGATGGCGTCGTCCTTCTTGTTTTGTGTTTCGTAGAGTTGAGCTAGGTGATCGCCTACGTCGCCGTTTTGGGTGAGTTGCCAGGCGGCGTGGAGGAATGGCTCGGCGTGTTCGATATCGCCGCGGGTGAAATGAATCCAGCCTAGCGTGTCCCAATAGGCGCCGATGTTTTGGACTTCGGCGAGATCGTTGTTGGTCAGATGATTGATGTCGATGTTGCGGAGAGCGGCCGAGGTTGCGTCCACGGCGGATTGCGCGTAGGTCTGGGCTTTTTCGAGGTTGAAATTCTTTTGGACCAGATCGTAGGCGATGCTGTTCCATATTTCGGGCGTGGGCGAGAGTTCGACGGCTTTGTCGAATGCCGCCGTTGCTTCCGTGGTTTTTCCGAGAGACAGATAGGCGTTGCCGAGGCTGACTTGGAGCTGGGGATTGTCGGGAGTGAGCACGGCGGCTTTGTCGAGTTCGGGCAGGGCTTCGGCGAACTTCTTCTGCTGTTCGAGGAGAAGGCCGAGCGAGGCGTGGGCGAAATTGTCGAGCGGATTTATCTCGATCTGCTTTTTGAAGGCGGCGGCGGCTTCGGCGAATTTTTCCTGTTGCACGAGAGCGACGCCGAGGTAGTTGTTGGCGTTGGAATCAGCGGGATCGAGCTCGAGCTGCTTTTTGAATGCGGAGATGGCCTCATCCAGTTGATGCAAGCGGAGATAGGCGAGACCGATGCTGCTCCAGATATCTTTGCGCTGGGGATCGAGAGTTCCGGCGCGGCGGAGAAGCGCGATGGCTTGCGCGGCGTTTCCCGATTCTAGAGCTGCGGCGCCGGCTTCGACGAGATCGTCGGCGGTTGCAGATGCGGGGACTTCCGGAGCGCCTGTGGCGGAATTCTCGATAGCCACGAATTGATTTTCGTCGGCTTCCACGGCACGAGTGAAGGCTTGATAGTCGGCGGCGCGCGTTGCGGGAAGATCGTGCAGCTTGAAGCGGATGGCGCGTTCGACGCTGAGTTGATTGCCGTGGACTTCGTAGGTGGCGCGATACTCGGCGTAATCGCGCGTGACCGTAACGCTGACGGGTGCGCGCGAGGATTCGTTGGCTGGAAGCGTGAGTTTCAGGCGCAGTGAGACGTCGAGCGCTGCGCCGATTACGATCGGGGATTTGCTGTCGGCGGGCGGATCGGGCATGCCAAGCGTTGGAAGCGGCAGTGCGAGCTTCGAATTCTTGCTGGACCAATCCAGAAAACTTTTCTGCGTGTAGCCGAGCGTCATTTCAAAGGGCTTTTCGGTGGCGGTTGGATCGCTGGTTTCGACTTTGGTGATCTCGCCGTGGAAGCCGTCGAGGAGCGCCATGGTCTGGCCGATTTGTTTCCACTGAGCTTCGGGCGTGCGGCGGAAAGCGGCGCGCAGCGCGAATTCATTGTCGCCGCGGAGGCGATAAAGAATAGAGGCGGTGAGTTTGCCGAGATCGCTGACGCGGCCTTCGATTTCGACGACTTGAGAAGAATGGAATGGAGGATCGGCGGGTGTTGCGACGATGCGGGCGGTGCCATCGGCTGCGATGATTAGTGCTTTCTTGCCGCGGAGAGAGGGAACCAGATAGCGATAGGGCGCTACTTCGGCGGTGGTGTCGAGCCACGTGATCTTCGTGGGATCTGCGAGCGAGGGGATGGCGGTGATCAAGTGATCGAATTGCGTGGGGGAGGGGATTTGGGCGTCGAGCTTGTGCACGGAGGGAATTAGCGCGGCATCGGCGTGAACGCTGATTGCTGCGAACATGGCGGCGAGAAGAGTGTGCTTGTCTTTGGAGTCGCCATATTGATTGGTGAAAACTTCGGCTGCGGTGTGGGGTTGGTAGCGGCCGAGGCCGAAGGGGAGGCTGACGTAGCGGATATTTTTGGAGACATAAGCATAGAGAGCCTGAATTTTGGCGGACGTAGTTGTGGCGTGCGAAGTGAGCTCTAGAACTTTGGCGCGGATTTGCGGGGTGGGAGTGGAGCGGCCCTTTTCGAGTGTGGCGTACCAGCGTGCTACATCATTCCACGATGCAAAAGAAGATAATTCGACGGTGGCCGGAGGATTTTCGGTTTCTCCGCCTTTCTTTTCTGCTGAAACTTCGATTGGCGCGCTCGATAAATTCGCGCGCTTCCAGAGGTAAATTTTGCGGGCGTCGCGTGCTTCCTGCGTGAAATGTGAATCGGTGGTGTGCAAGTTGATTTTGCGGGCGGCGGGAACATTGATTTCGAGCTCTTCATCGAGAACGATGATCTGCTGGGCGAAATGGTGCTTGTACCAGAATTCGTTGGGCGCGAGCGGCTTGGTGATGTGCGTGACGACGTCGTAGTCAACGACTACGCCGGGAGCGAGGCCCGGGACGGTGATGTGTTTTTCTTTTAGATCGGTGAAAGCCGGAGCGTCGTTGGCGATCTGCGCGGTGACATCTTTGACGTCTTTGTCTGTGGCCGTGGCGACGGTGCCGTCGGTTTTCTCGACGCGAAGATGGCGCATCTCGACTTGTTCGCTGGCTTCGTTGTAGCTGAAGACTAGTTCGCTGAGTTGTTGCACGCCGATTTGATTTTGGACACGGGCGCGGAGCTGCTGGTCGCGTTCGCCGGTGCCGTCGTTTTCGAAGCGAATGGTGGTGAGGAATTTCTCGATGACGATGGGCTCTTTGCTGAAATCGGGAGTTGCGGATTTCTGCGCGGGAGCTGACGGCGGCGAGCCGGGTGCCGGGGGCGGCGCCGGTTGCTGAGCGAAGGATGTCAAAGCCAGCGAGAGGATTGCGGCGCCGGCGCAAAATAAAAATTTCAAGATATTTACCCCAAGCTTGAGCTAGAGCGATTGTCAGTTTAAGGCAGGCTTGGAAAGCGGTAAAGCACGCGGAGTGAATCAGTTTCGAGGAGGTGACAGTTTGCGGCGGTTGGGCTAGCGGCTGGCTGGGATCGGACGGGAATAAGCGATTCTACGTAATCCACTGATATTAAATGAGTTAGGCCGCGTTCGGGTGCGAAGTACGGCTGCTCCGTTCCCTGATCGGCTGAGTCGACGGGGCAACCGCAGCGATAGACGGCCTTCAGCATTCGTGGTGGGGGGCATACGACTTTTCGAGGTGGCATCCCGGGAATGTCCGCAACCTGTGGAATCCTCAGACTTTCCACAGGATTTCGAGTTGACACGATGTTTAGATTTACCTATACTCTTGCGGTTGCATTGTGGGCTTTGGCCCTTGTCGTGTGTGGTGGCGATTGAGTAGGTCTTCTCCCCCGGAACAGAGTACGAAGGAACGGGGTAAGAAGAACGGCCGAAATGGGGCGCCAGCCCCGCAAAGCCGTGAGAGCCTCTCCGCTTTACCCAGGCGTGGGGAAAAATAGATGGATGCGCCTGCGCGGAGTTTCATGTAGTTCCTTCGGGGTCGCAGTTCGGCTTTTCTGTTCTGTCACCTCAAACCAGCTGCGCGCCGGTGTATGTGCGCGCGGTAAATCAGAAATTTGAGCCGGTGAGGGAGGAAGTAGCGTGCCGACTTTTGCGCAATTGGTACGTCACGGCCGCGAGCAAATGCGGACGAAGACGAAGTCTCCGGCGCTCGAGGGTTGTCCGGAGAAGCGCGGCGTGTGCGTGCGCGTGTATACGCAGACGCCGAAGAAGCCGAACTCGGCCCTCCGCAAAGTTGCGCGCGCCCGCCTGACGAACTCCCATGAAGTCACGACCTACATTCCCGGCATTGGACACAACTTGCAAGAGCACTCGATCGTGCTGGTGCGCGGCGGCCGCGTGAAGGATTTGCCGGGCGTGAGGTATCACATCATTCGCGGAACGCTGGATGCGGCTGGAGTGGAGAATCGCAAGCAGGGGCGCTCGAAATACGGCGCCAAGCGGCCCAAAGCCGCGCAGAAATAGGAGAAGCGGAAGATGCCGCGTAAAGGCTGGGTGCTACGGCGCAAGATTCCCGGCGATGCCGTTTACGGCAGCGACCTGGTGCAGAAATTTATCAGCTCGATGATGTATGACGGCAAGCGCTCAACGGCGCAAACGATTTTTTACCGCGCGATGGAGCAAGTGGCGTCGAAGACGAATGATGACGCGTTGAAGATTTTCAAGAAGGCTGTGGACAATTGCCGGCCGGTGCTGGAAGTAAAGACGCGGCGCGTGGGCGGCGCGAACTATCAGGTGCCGGTGGAAGTGAATCCTTATCGCAAACAATCGCTGGCGATTCACTGGATCGTGTTGTATGCGCGGCAGCGAGCCGGGAAATCGATGGAGAACAAGCTGGCTGAGGAATTGATGGACGCGGCGAATGGACGCGGCGGAGCGGTGAAGAAGAAGGAAGATGTGCACCGCATGGCGGAGGCCAACAAGGCTTTCGCGCACTATCGCTGGTAACGACGAAAGCGCTGGTAGGCGAAGAGACGAAAATGGCACGGCAATATCAACTTGCGGACACCCGGAACATCGGGATCATGGCGCATATCGATGCGGGGAAGACGACCGTCACCGAGCGCATCCTGTTTTATACGGGTGTGACTTACAAGATCGGCGAAGTGCACGACGGCACTGCGACCATGGACTGGATGGAGCAGGAACGCGAGCGCGGGATTACGATCACGTCCGCGGCGACTACGGCTTCGTGGAAGCGGTTCGCGAAGAATTACCGCGTCAATATCATTGATACGCCGGGGCACGTGGATTTTACGGTGGAAGTGGAACGCTCGCTGCGCGTGTTGGACGGCGCGGTGGCGGTATTTGATGCGGTGGCGGGAGTGCAGCCACAGTCGGAAGCAGTGTGGCGTCAGGCGGACAAGTATCGCGTGCCGCGGATTGCGTTCATTAACAAGATGGACCGCGTCGGCGCGGATTTCGACCATTCGATCCGCTCGATGCGCCAGCGGCTTTCGGCCCACCCCGTTCCTTTGCAATATCCCATCGGAAAAGAAGATTCCTTCATCGGCGTGATTGATTTCATCGAAGAGCGGGCGATTATCTGGAAGGACGAGACGCTTGGCTCGGAATACGAAGTCATTTCGCTCGATAAGCTTTGGGATCCGGCGTTTCAGAAGGCGCGGCCGGAAATTGCCGCGGCGATTAAGGCTTCGGCGCTCAGCCCGGAATTTTACAAAGAGCACCGCGAAAAAGTTGTGGAGTACATCGCCGAGCATGACGACGCTGTGTTGGCGAAATATCTCGAGCAGCACAAGCTTGAGCCGGCGGAATTGCGCGAGTCGCTGCGGCGTTCGACGCTGGCGCTGAAATTGGTGCCGGTGGTGGCGGGGGCGGCATTTAAGAATAAGGGAATTCAGCCGCTGCTCGACGCGGTGATCGATTTTCTGCCGTCGCCGGTGGATGTGAAACCGGTGGAAGGCGTGGATCTCGGCGGCACCGAGCCGGTGCTGCGCCGCGCGAGCGACGATCAGCCGTTCTGCGCGCTGGCGTTCAAGATCATGACCGATCCTTACGTCGGCCATTTGACGTATATCCGCGTGTATTCGGGCGTGTTGAAGCAGGGAATGAGCGTTTACAACTCGTCGAAGAAGACGCGCGAGCGCATCGGGCGGCTTTTGCGGATGCATGCGAACAAGCGCGAAGAAATTGAATCGATCGAGGCGGGCGATATTGCGGCGTGCGTGGGATTGAAGAACGTGACGACCGGCGACACGCTGTGCGATGAAGATAAGCCCATCGTTCTTGAATCCATTGATTTCCCGGCGCCGGTGATTTCGGTGGCCATCGAGCCGAAGACCAAGGCCGATCAGGAGAAAATGGGAGCGGCGTTGGGCAAGCTGGCGCAGGAAGATCCTACGTTCCGCGTGCACACCGACGAAGACACCGGACAAACGCTGATTTCCGGCATGGGCGAGCTGCATCTGGAAATTATCGTGGACCGCATGATGCGCGAGTTCAATGTGCAGGCCAACGTTGGCCGGCCGCAAGTGGCATACCGCGAGACGATCACCAAAGTTGCCGAAGCCGAAGGGAAATACATCAAGCAGACCGGCGGGCGCGGGCAGTACGGGCACGTGAAGTTGACCGTGCATCCGATGCCGAACGCGGCGCACGAAGACATGCACGACATGTCCACGGATGAACTGGACCAGTTGGCGAAGAGCATTGCGGGGAAGGGCGGGAAGTGGCGCTTCGACAAGGAGCACCGGCTGCTGTTCATCGACAAAATCATTGGCGGCTCAATTCCCAAAGAATTTATTCCTCCGATTGAAAATGGCGTGCGCGAAGCGATGGAGACCGGCGTTCTGGCCGGCTACGAGATGGTGGATATGGCCGCGATGGTGATTGACGGGTCGTATCACGAAGTGGACAGCTCGGAGATGGCGTTCAAGATTGCGGGGTCGATGGCGTTCAAGGAAGCCTGCCGGAGGGCGCAGCCGAGGCTGCTCGAGCCGATCATGCGCATCGAAGTTGTGGTGCCGGAAGAATATTTGAGCCAGGTGTTCGGCGATTTGAATTCGCGGCGCGCGGCGGTGCAGGGGACGGAGAACCGTCTCGGGAGCCACGTGATTCGCGCGGAAGTGCCGCTGGCGGAGATGTTCGGGTATGCGACGGATTTGCGCAGCCGGACGCAGGGCCGCGGCAGTTTCTCGCTGCATTTTTCGCATTACGCGCAGGCGCCCAACGCGGTTTCCGAAGAAGTGATCGCCAAGGCCACGGGCAAAGTCGCGACTTAGACGGCATTGGATTTCAGCGAAATCGAACAGCTAGCAGAACGATAGAGGAGCGAAACGAGACATGTCGAAGGAGAAATTCGAGCGCAGTAAGCCGCACGTGAACGTGGGGACGATCGGGCACATCGACCACGGCAAGACGACCTTGACGGCGGCGATCACCAAAGTGCTGTCGAAGTCCAATGCGAAGGTGCAATTCCGGGCGTTCGATTCAATTGATAACGCGCCGGAAGAGCGCGAGCGCGGGATCACGATTGCGGTGGCGCACGTGGAATACGAGACGGCCAACCGCCATTACGCGCACATCGATTGCCCGGGGCACGCCGACTACATCAAGAACATGATCACCGGCGCGGCGCAGATGGACGGGGCGATTCTGGTGGTGGCGGCAACGGACGGACCGATGCCGCAGACGCGCGAGCACATTCTGCTGGCGCGGCAAGTGGGCGTGCCGGCCATCGTCGTTTTCCTGAACAAGTGCGACGTGGTGGAAGATCCCGAGCTGCTCGAGTTGGTGGAACTCGAGGTTCGCGATCTGTTGAAGAAGTATCAGTTTCCGGGCGACACGGTGCCGGTGATCAAAGGCTCGGCGCTGAAGGCGCTCGAGGGCGACGCGAAGTGGGAGAAGTCGATTCTGGAATTGATGGAAGCGGTGGACAAGTACATACCGCTGCCGCAGCGGGATGTGGACAAGCCGTTCGCCATGCCGATTGAAGATATTTTTTCGATCTCGGGCCGCGGGACGGTCGTCACCGGTCGCGTCGAGCGCGGCAAGGTGAAGGTGGGCGAGGAAATGGAGATTGTGGGCTTCCGCCCGACGGTGAAGCGCGTGGTAACGGGCGTGGAGATGTTCCGCAAGCTTTTGGATGAAGGGATTGCGGGCGACAACGTGGGGTTGCTGCTGCGCGGCACGGAAAAAGAAGACGTGGAGCGCGGACAGGTGATCGCCAAGCCGGGATCGATCACGCCGCACACGAAGTTCAAGGCTGAGGCGTACGTGTTGACGAAGGAAGAAGGCGGGCGGCACACGCCGTTTTTCACGGGGTACAGGCCGCAGTTTTATTTCCGCACCACGGACGTGACGGGCGATGTGAAGCTGCCAACGGGTGTGGAGATGGTGATGCCGGGCGACAACGTGTCGGTGGAAGTGGCGCTGATCACGCCGGTCGCTTTGGAGAAGGGCTTGCGCTTCGCGATTCGCGAAGGCGGGCACACGGTGGGCGCCGGCGCCGTGACTGAGATCATCGAGTAAACCATGCCCAACGGAGAAAAAATTCGGATCCGCCTGAAAGCCTACGACCACCGCTTGCTCGACCAGTCCACCAAGGACATCGTCGAGACGGCCAAACGAACGGGTGCAGATGTGGCCGGACCGATTCCATTGCCGACGGTGATCAACCGCTGGACGGTGCTGCGCTCGCCGCACGTGGACAAGAAATCGCGCGAGCAATTCGAGATGCGCACGCATAAGAGGCTAATCGACATTCTCGGGCCGACGCCGGACACGGTGGACGCGCTGATGAAACTCGATCTACCGCCGGGCGTGGACGTGGAAATCAAAGCGTTCGGGCGCGAGCACGCAACGAAATAGCCGGAGAGAGCAACGACGATGGGCGTGACAGGAATTTTGGGAATCAAGCTGGGAATGACGCAGTACTTCACCGACGACGGCCTAGCCGTGCCGTGCACGGTATTGCAGGCGGGACCGTGCGTGGTGGTGCAGCGCCGCAATAAAGAGAAGGACGGCTACGACGCGGTGCAACTCGGGTTGGTGGAATTCATCAAGCCGCAGCGATTGACGAAAGCGATGACCGGGCATTTCAAGAAGTCCGGCGTCGCGCCGATGCGCTTCGTGCGCGAAATCCGGCTGGAAGAATCGAAGGATGAGACCAAGGCCGGCGATCGCGTGCTGGTGGATGGATTCGCAGCAGGCGAGCTTGTCGATGTAACCGGCGTAAGCAAGGGCAAAGGCTTCGCCGGCGGCGTGAAGAGATGGCACTACCGCGGCGGCGACGCCTCGCACGGGTCCATGTTTCATAGGGCGCCGGGCGGAATCGGAGCCAGCTCGTTTCCTTCGCGCGTGTGGAAGGGGCAGCATTTCCCGGGGCACATGGGCAACGAGCGCGGGACCTCGAAGAACTTGAAAGTGGTGAAAATCGACGCGGAAGAAAATTTGATGCTGGTGCGCGGCGCGGTTCCGGGCCCGGCAGGCGCGTACATCCTGATTCGCAAAGCGAAACACGGAAAATAGCGAGAAGAACATGCCAGTCGTGGACGTGAAAAATCTCGAAGGCAAGAAAGTCGGACAGGTCGAACTCTCCGACGAAGTGTTTGCAGCGCGCGTGAATCCGCACCTGCTGCATGAAACCGTGCGGCACTATCTGAACAAAGCGCGCGCGGGCACGCACAAGACGAAAGACAAGGGCGAAGTGAGCGGCGCGGGCCGCAAGCTCTGGCGGCAGAAGGGCACGGGCCGCGCGCGTATCGGCTCGATCCGTTCGCCGCTGTGGCGCCACGGTGGCACGGTGCACGGGCCGCGGCCGCGGAGTTACGACTACGTGGTGCCGCGGCAGATGCTGTCCGGCGCTTTGCGCTCGGCGCTTTCTTCGAAGCTGAAAGAAGAAAAATTGACGGTCATCGAGGCGTGGGCGCTCGAGACGCACAAGACCAAGGCGTTCCGCGAGCAGCTCACCAATCTGGATGACGAGAGCCGGACGATTTTGCTGGTGGATACCGGCGAAAACGAGAATCTCGGCAAGGCCAGCCGCAATCTCGAAGGCGTGAAGCTGGTGCAGACCATCGCGCTTGAGCCTTACGACCTGCTGCGGCACGACCGGTTGATGATCTCGCGGCCGGCGGCGGAGAAGTTGAGCCGCTCGCTGGCGGTAACGAAGACGAAACGAGCCGACGCGCCAGTGCAAATCGCAGGCGCGGCGGCGAAACCGGCGGCCAGTGAGACGAAATCTGCAGCGAAGCCCAAGGCCGAGAAGGCCGCGCGCCCTGCAAAGGCTGCCGCGAAGCCGAAAGCCAAGGCCAAGGCGCCGGCAAAGCCAAAAGGCAAGAAGGAATAAGCGATGACCACGCGGCCGTACACAGTGATCAAGCGCCCCATCATCACCGAGAAGGGCCTGGGCGTGAAAGAGACGCAACACACCGTGGTATTCGAAGTCGCAACGGACGCAACGAAGACGGAAATCAAAGAAGCGGTGCAGACGATTTTCAAAGTGAAGGTGGCGGCGGTGCGCACCGCGGCGTTTCATGGGAAGTTCCGGCGGCGCGGGCGGGCGGAAGGTTACCGGCGGGACTGGAAGAAGGCGTACGTGAAGCTGGCGCCGGGCGAGAAAATGATCGAGTACGCGGAGAATTTGTAGGGCGCCCGGTTGCGGGCAGTTGACGCTTAGATCCTTAGGCCATCCGAACACCGGATGGCCGCAGGATAACCAGACAGCGGCTTTGCAGACCGGGTCGCGAAGTTTGTTGCAAACGTTGAACGCTTAGATCCTTAGGGCCCCTGAAAAACCGGGCCCTCAGGATGACAGCGCGGCACATAGCCGGAACGGAAGTAGGCACGAGGGAACGATGGCACTAAAAACTTTCAAACCTTATACACCGTCGCGGCGTTTTCTTACGCTGGTCGACAAGAGCGAGATCACCAAGCACGAGCCGGAGAAGTCGCTGTGCGAGCCGCAGAAGCGCACCGGCGGGCGCAACAATCACGGCGAAGTGACCATCTGG
>DAITPO010000057.1:15968-20831 GCA_036833535.1 Candidatus Acidiferrales bacterium
CGAGCCGCAGAAGCGCACCGGCGGGCGCAACAATCACGGCGAAGTGACCATCTGGCACCGCGGCGGCGGGCACCAGAGGATGTACCGCAAGATCGATTTCCGCCGCGAGAAGATCGGAATTCCGGCCAAGGTGGCGTCGATCGAATACGACCCGAACCGCTCGGCGCGCATTGCCCTGCTGCATTACGCCGACGGCGAAAAGCGTTACATCCTGCATCCCGTGGGCTTGGAAGTGGGGATGACGGTGCAGAACGGCGCGACCGCCGACATTCTTCCCGGCAACGCGCTGCAGATCCGGCACATTCCGCCGGGCACGATGGTGCACAACTTGGAGCTCGCGCCCGGCAAAGGCGCGCAAGTGGTGCGTTCGGCAGGCGGCGCGGCGCAGCTTCTGAGCAAAGAAGGCGACATGGCGCTGGTGAAGCTGCCCTCGGGCGAAACGCGAAAATTTCACGTGGATTGCATGGCGACGGTGGGGCAGATCGGCAACCTCGACCATGAAAACATCACCTACGGCAAGGCCGGAAAGTCGCGCTGGCTGGGCATTCGCCCGACTGTGCGCGGCGTGGCCATGAACCCGGTGGATCACCCTCACGGCGGCGGCGAAGGCCGCGTGAAGGGCAACCATCCGCAGACACCGTGGGGTTTCCCGACGCTGGGCGCGAAGACCCGCCGGAAACGGGGCGGGAGCAAGATGATCGTCCAGCGGCGTGAGAAGGGCTAGCAAGAGCAGGATCAGTCGAAATGTTTCCGGCGCGGCGGGGAATCGAGACGAAGATGACAGCCACACGCACATCGCGCAGGGCCTCGCGACGCAGTCGCACGGCGCGGAAAACAACCGCGGCGCGCCGCACCGCGAAGCCGCAAGCCAAGCCGGCCGCCAAGCCGCTATCGAAGCTGGCAGCGCGGCTGGTGCCGCCGCCGCAGGTTCATTTCCGGCTTTGCCGGGCCGGCTGGGCGGTGATCGTAGATAAGATTCCGAACGCGCAGGGCACGCGGTTTGTTTGCCCGTTCTGCCCGCTTTCGCACCGCGTTCCGGGACCGGTCCGTGGATTCCGAAAATTCCGCCGCGCGCAGTGGGTGAAATTGCGCCGGGTGGAAGAGTAAACGAAAAGACGTAGGGAGAGAGCATGCCACGCTCGCTGAAGAAGGGCCCGTTTGTCGACGACCACCTGAAGGTGAAGGTGGAGGGGCTGAACTCGCGCAACGAGAAGAAGGTCGTGAAGACGTGGTCGCGGCGCTCGACCATCGTGCCGGACTTTATCGGTCACACCATCGCCGTGCACAACGGGAAGAAATTCATTCCCGTGTACATCACAGAGCAAATGGTGGGGCACAAGCTCGGGGAATTCGCGCCGACGCGCACGTTCAAAGGCCACGCGGTGAAAGCGGCGCTCGAGAGGGCTGCGGCGGCTGCAGGAGTTCCGGCGGCGGGAGCGGCACCGGCCGCAGGCAGCGCGCCGGCAGCTCCGGCGCCAAAGGCATAAACGATGGCGGACCTGGCACAGACGCAGGCAACGATCGAAGGGCTGGCGCAAGCGAAGTACATTCACGTCTCGCCGCAAAAGGCGCGGCTGGTGGTGGATTTGATCCGCGGGCACCGCGCCGAAGATGCGCTGCAGACGTTGCGGTTTACCAAGAAGCGCGTGGCGCGCGAAGTGGAAAAAGTGCTGCGCAGCGCCATCGCCAACGCCGAGCGCAAGGCGGAGGATTCCGGCGAATCACTCGACGTGGATTCACTGTTCGTGGCGCGCTGCTTCGTCAATGAAGGACCGCGCATGAAGCGGATTCGCCCGGCGCCGATGGGCCGCGCGTTCCGTTATCAGAAGCGGTTTAGCCACATCGTCGTATCGGTGGCCGAGCATCACCGCGCGGCACAATCGCGCGCGGCTGCGGCGGCTGCGGAAGCGGAAGCGTCGAAGGGCGTGAAGGGCGCAGTGCGCAAAGCGCGCAAGGCGCTGACGCAGGCGCAGAAACAGACTCCGAAAAAGAAGGGCAAGAAGTAGGAGGCAAGAGTGGGGCAGAAAACACATCCGTACGGGTTCCGGCTGGGCTACAACAAGGATTGGAAATCGCGCTGGTTCGCGAAGCGTGAATATGCCGACCTTCTTCACGAAGACGTGGCCCTGCGGAAGCAACTGAAGGAGAAGCTGAAGTCGGCAGGTGTGAGCACGATCGATATCGAGCGCGCCGCGAACAAATTGGTTATTCGCATCCATACGGCGCGGCCGGGAATCATCATCGGGCGCAAAGGCTCGGAAATCGACAAGCTGAAGCAGGAAGTGCAGAAGCGCACCAAGCGCGAAGTGCACATCGACATTCAGGAAGTGCACCGCCCGGAACTGGATGCGCAGCTGGTGGCCGAATCGATTGCGCTGCAACTCGAAAAGCGCGTGGCATTTCGCCGGGCAATGCGCAAGTCGGTGGACTCAGCGCTGCGATTTGGATGCAAAGGAATCAAGGTGCGCGTGGCGGGGCGCTTGAACGGCGCGGAAATCGCGCGCAAGGAATGGTATCTGCAGGGACGGCTGCCGCTGCAAACGCTCCGCGCGGACATCGATTACGGCACGGCGGAAGCGCAGACGACTTACGGTTTGATTGGCGTGAAGTGCTGGATTTATCAGGGCGAGAACATCCCGCGCCGCAAGGCTCAGACGGAAGCTGCGGCGGCGGTTGAATCCTAGAAGCCGGACGACAGGGACACGATTATGTTGATGCCGAAAAAAGTGAAGTACCGGAAGCAGCAGCGCGGCCGGCGCAATGGAAAGGCGTGGCGCGGGTCGTCGCTGGCTTTCGGTGAATATGGATTGAAGGCGCTCGAGCCGGCATGGATCACCGACCGGCAAATCGAGGCGGCGCGCGTGGCCATCACGCGCTTCATCAAGCGCGGCGGAAAATTGTGGATCCGCGTTTTTCCGGACAAACCGTTCACCAAGAAGCCCGCTGAAACGCGTATGGGCAAGGGCAAAGGGCCACCGGAGCATTGGGTAGCGGTAGTGAAGCCGGGCAGGGTGATGTTCGAGATGTCCGGGGTGGATTTGACCTCGGCCACCGAAGCGATGAGCCTGGCGGCCAACAAGCTGCCAATTCGCACGAAATTTGTCAGCCGCGCGGGAGAACTCTGATGCCGCGACGCGTGGAGAAATTCCGGCAGATGAATGCACCCGAGCTCGAGCACCAGCAGCGCGAGCTGGCCGAGCAGATTTTCCGTCTGAGGTTTCAATTGACTACCGGGCAGACCGAAGGCGTGAAGCGGTTGCGCGAGGCGCGCAAGGAACTCGCGCGCGTGAAGACTTTGCTGCGAGAGCAGGAACTGAGGAAGACGAAATGACGGACGAGAAGGCAGCCGCCGCCGCGAACGAACAGAGCGGACGTCGGCAGGAACTGATCGGCGTGGTCACCAGCGCCAAGATGCAGAAGACCATCGTGGTCAAGGTGGTGCGCACGGTAAAGCACCCGCTTTATGTTCGCGTGGTGCGGTCGGCCAAGAAGTATTACGCGCACGATGAAAACAACGAAGCGCGCCCGGGCGACACGGTGCGCATCGTGGCGTCGCGGCCGCTTTCGAAATTGAAGCGCTGGCGGCTGCTGGAAGTGGTTGCGCGGACGACGCGCGTCGCCTGATTAATCCGGCGGCGAATCGGATAAGGGAGCACGCAAATGGTTCAGATGCGGACATGGCTGACAGTCGCCGACAATTCCGGCGCGCGCCAGCTCACGTGCATCCTGCCGCTCGGCGGCGATGCCGGATTGGTGGCGGGCTTGGGTGATGTAATCACCGCGGCGGTGAAGGAAGCTTCGCCGGACAGCCAAGTGAAGAAAGGCAAAGTGGTTCGCGCGGTGGTGGTGCGCACGCGGAAAGAACACCGGCGGCGGGACGGAACTTACATTCGATTTGACGACAATGCGGCGGTGTTGATTAACGATGCCAACGAGCCCGTAGGAACGCGCGTGTTCGGGCCAGTGGCAAGAGAGCTGCGGGAAAAGAACTTCACCAAGATCGTCTCGCTGGCTCCGGAAGTGTGGTAGCGATGACCAGAGAAAAGAATCCGACCAGGCATGCAATCAGTATCCGGCACGGCGACAACGTCAAGGTGATGTCGGGCCGGGACAAGGGCAAGACCGGACGAGTGCTTTCCGTGAATCCGTGGAAGAACACGGTGACCGTCGAGCACGCCAACATCATCAAGCGGCACACGCGCCCGAATCCGCAGAAGAACGTAAAGGGCGGGATTGTGGACAAAGAAGCGCCGCTGCAGGTTTCGAACGTGATGCTGGTTTGCCCCGGCTGCGGGAAGCACACGCGCACGGGTCATACCACGCTGCCCGACGGCACGCGGACGCGGATTTGCCGGCGCTGCAAGGCGACCTTCGAGAATTAGGAATTAGAGGACTAGAGAATGAACAGCCGTTTGCACGAAAAGTACAACAAGGACGTGATTCCGGCGCTGCAGAAGCGCTTTAGTTACGCGAGTGTGATGGCCGTGCCGCGGGTGAAGAAAGTCACGGTGAATATCGGCCTGGGCGAAGCGAGCCAGAACGTGAAGCTGCTGGACACCGCGGCGCAGGAACTGGGGCAGATTGCCGGGCAGAAGCCGGTAATCACGCGGGCGAAGAAATCGATCGCCAATTTCAAAATTCGCAAGGGCATGCCCATCGGCTGCATGGTCACGCTGCGCGGCGAGCGCATGTATGAATTTCTCGACCGGCTTTCGAGTGTGGTGCTGCCCCGGCTGCGCGACTTCAAAGGGCTGCCGCCGAATTCCTTCGACGGACGCGGGAATTACACGCTGGGGCTGAAGGATCAGCTGGTTTTTCCGGAGATCGATTACACGCGGGTGGACAAAATCAAGGGCATGAACG
>DAITPO010000058.1:0-14847 GCA_036833535.1 Candidatus Acidiferrales bacterium
GCGATTTCGACTGCTCCGGCGCGGCTTTTGGCGTCGCGCGATTATATTGATGAATTGCGCGCGGTTCTTGACCGGCTCGATCACGCGATGATCGATCGCTTCACTGAAGCGATCTGGCGCGGCTACGAGCAGGGCAGGACGCTTTTTATTTTTGGCAATGGCGGCAGCGCGGCGCTCGCTTCGCATCTCGCCACCGATATGGGGAAGGGAACGGTTGCTGGAGTACGGGCTCGGCTGCGGGTGATTTCGCTGACCGATAATGTGCCGCTGATGACGGCGTGGGCCAACGATTTTGGTTACGACAATATTTTCGCCGAGCAGGTTCGCGGGTTGGTACAGCGCGGCGATCTGGCGTTTGCGATTTCCGGCAGCGGCAATTCGAAGAATGTGGTGCTGGGCATCGAGGCGGCGCGCGAGGCCGGAGCGACGGCGATGGTGTTGACGGGCTTCGACGGCGGGCGCGTGAAGGAATTGTGCGAGCTGTGCCTGGTGGTGCCTTCAAATAATATGCAGCACGTGGAAGACGGGCATCTTTGCGCGGCGCACGCCATTTTCACCGCGGTCCGCGAGCGCATGATGCGGGCGAGCGGAGAGTGACGTGTTGAATCGCGCGGCGCTGCTACCTTCCCGGAGAGTATGCTGAAAGCCGTCATTTTTGATCTCGACGGCGTGATCGCCGACAGCCATCCCATTCACGAAGCCGCCTGGAAGACGCTTTTTGCCGAGCAAGGATTCGATCCCGAAAAAATGAATCTCGATTTTCTATATGCGGGACATCCACGCCGCGAAATTTTCCGGCATTTTCTTGGTGCGCTGCCGGAGGCGAAGATCGAGGAGCTTGGCCGGCGCAAGGACGAGCTTTACACCGCGTTGGTGCATACACTGGCGCCGAAACCAGGATTGGTGCGCGTTCTTGATCAGCTAAGAGCCGCGGGGATCGCGATGGCCGTGGGAACTTCTGCGCAACGGCGGCGGACGCTCGAGACGCTTGAACACTTTGGCATTACGGAGCGATTTGGCGCAGTCGTGACCGGCGACGATGTTGGCGCGACGAAGCCTGCGCCGGAGATTTTTCTGCGCGCGGTGGAACTGATTCATGCGGCGCCGGAGAGCACCGTTGTTGTCGAGGATTCGCCTGTGGGCGTCGAAGCGGCGCACGCTGCGGGGATGAAGTGCGTCGGCTACGCGCCGGCTGGGAGGATTGAGGCGCTGCGCAGGGCGGGAGCGGACGACGCAATTTTGGATTTTCCGCTGCACGCCGCGGAATATTTCGCGCGCATCGCGGCGATGGATGCGGCGCCGAATAGTCAAATGAAGCGAGAAGCCCAAGGCGCGGCGCCGCGGGTCAAGGGAGTCTGAGAGCGCGTGTGGTCGGCTTACATCGCGTATGTGATTCTCGGCGTCGCTGTAGTCGGTACGATTTCCTCGACGGTCTTTCTCGTGCTCGCGTTGATCGGCGCGGGCAAGTTTCGTCGCGATGCAGAACGCCAGGCTGCTGAAGCCGCCTCGCTCACGTCGCTTCCACCCGTCTCTCTTCTGAAGCCGGTGCACGGGCTCGAAGCGCGACTCAAGGAAAATATCGAAAGCTTTTTCCGCCAGGAGTATGCCGACTACGAAATCTTGTTTGCCGCCGATGACGAAGACGACGCGGCGCTCGGAGTGATTCGCGAGATCTGCGCGCGCTATCCGAAGATTCGCAGCCGCGTGCTGGTGACCGGGCGGCCGCCGTGGCCGAATCCGCCGTCGTACTCGTTCGCGCGGATGGCGGAGGTTGCGGCGCACGATATTTTGGTGACCAGCGACAGCGACGTTGAAGTTGCGCAGAATTATCTGCGCGAAGTCGTGCCGCCGATGCTCGATCCGAAGACTGGGATGTTGACCTGTCTCTATCGCGGGAAAAATGCGGGCGGATTCTGGTCGGCGCTGGATGCGATTGGAATGTCGGTGGAGATGACGGCGGGAGTGCTGACGGCGAATCTGCTGGAGGGAATGAAATTCGGGCTGGGGCCGACGATCGTGGCGCGGAAAGATTCGGTGGAAAAAATTGGCGGCTATCGCGTGCTGGGCGATTATTTCTCGAATGATTTTGTGATCGGCAATTTGATCGAGAAGGCGGGTTATCGCGTAGTTTTATCGCGGCACGTGATCGATCACGTGGTGCCGCCGATGACGCTGCGGCGAATGTGGGAGCGGCAGGTACGCTGGGCCAAAGGCACGCGGTATTCGAGGCCGAAAGGGCATTTCGGCACCGGGCTCGTATTTGCGGTGCCGTATGGAATTCTGGGGCTTGCCGCGGCCGGGGCTCTGGGTTGGTGGGAGATTGGCGCGTGGTTTCTGAGCGTGGCGATTTTGAATCGATTGATTGAGGCGCTGGCGATTGGTTGGGGAGTGGTGCGCGATCCTGTGGCGCGGCGGGCGCCGTGGCTTTATCCCATTCGCGATTTGCTTGGTTTCTGCGTTTGGACGGCAAGTTACCTCAGCAAGAAGGCGGTTTGGCGCGATAGCCGGTATGAGTTGGTGGATGGCGGGCGGATTGTTTTGCGGCAGAGTTCGCCTGGTGAGCCGCGGGGGTAAGGTGGGATCTTCTTCATAGATTTTCCTCGGGTAGTCGATCCGCTTTCGTTCAATCCCCGGATTACAATGTCGACGCAGCGGCTGCGCGAACGGGCCGAAATGCGGGAGGGCTGAAGACCCTCCCCTACTGGAGGCGTCGCTTCGCTATGAAGAAGATTAGTAGGATTAGGGCGGCGATTAGCGAGATGGCGTTGGCTAGCGTGCGGTCCCGCGTGCGTGTGAAGCGTAGGACTACGTCGCTGTGGCCTGATGGGAGCGTTAGTTGAAGCGGCGCGACGCAGGGATCCGTGGCGAGTTCGAGAGGCGCGCCGTTGCGCGTCGCTTTCCACGCGTGATAGGGGAATAGCTTCACGGCTAGATCAATTGGCTGCGGCGAATCTACGCTGATGATTCTTTGCTCGGGTTGCCAGCCCTCGATGTGCAGGCGAATATTCGGCGATTTCAGAGGTTCATCCGTGTCGGGGCTTAGGGCGGCGGCGCGCGGCGGGTTATCTGGAAGATCGTAGCGATCGCAGCCTGCGGCTACGTATTCGTCGGCGCCTTCGTAGCCTGCGCCGGTAGAAATGGCGCTAGTGACGGCTTGCGGGCCCTGCGTGTCCCACCAATTGTTGGTGGACATCCACGCGGAGAGTGCGGCTAACGAGAGAGCGGCGGCAAGCCACGCGGGCCATTTGCGGTGCAGGGGGGCAACGGCTGCGGCGAAGAAAAATGCCGCGGCAAGCGAGAGGGGTGACAATGTTCGCCACGGAAACTGCACGAACTTCATCTCAGGTAAGTGGGCCCACACGAAGGTGGCAATCGGAAACATCAGAATTACGGGAAGCGCGCCGAGCGTGAACAATATCCAGAACATGGTGCGGCCGCGCAGGCGTTGGCGGGCGGCAAAGACGGCGCTGATGGCAAAGACAGCGATGACGAACAGCGCCACGGCCGAGATTTTGAAATTGAAGAGGATGAATTCAGGATCGCCGGCTTTGGTGAAGAGATAGTTGTGCCAGGGCTGCAGGCTGAAATCGAGAGCGTCGGAAATATTGACCCAGCGCTGCTCGTAGGCCGCGGGAAGAATGTAAAACGCAGCGAGAGCGAAGCCGAGTGCGCCGGCGACTGCGGCGGGCAGAATGGCACGGAAGGAGCCCTCGAGAATGCAGTAAGCGAGGATCATTGCGGCGACAAAGTACGTGGCGATCACGCCAGCCGGGGCGTTCGAAAGCCAGATGAGGGCGAAGACGCAGGCGAATGCGGGCACGCGGCGCCATCCCTCGCGTGCAAGGAGGATCGTGCGCCAGATGAGCAGAGGCAGCAGGGCGCTGGCGAGAAGTTCGGCGAAGTCGCTGCGATAAAAAATGATCACGAGATGATACGGATTGACGGCGAAGAGGACGGCGGCGGCAACGGCGTCGCGCGGCGCGAGCCATTCGCGAGCGAGGCGGTGCATGGTGAAGCCGGCTAGGAAAATCGCGAGGCAGATGAAGGCGTCGGGCACCATTCGCCAGGGAAGAATCAAGCCGAGAGCGGCGCCGAGCATCCAAGAGGCAGGCGGATAGAAAATGAAACGCGGCTCGCCGAAACCGAAATTCGGCCATTCGGCCCAGCGCGGATAGAGGATGCCTTGGTGCCATTGCTGCGCCACTTCCATCCAGGATTCGAGATGGAATTGAAAATCGTGGCCCGAGGCGTTGCCGAGGAAGAACGACGGCGAGATTACGAGAATCGCGGCGATGGCGAGGCAGAGGAGCAGGGCGCGGTTGACGTTCATCGCTGATCGAGACAGATTCATGCGCGACCGGCGAGAATACAGAATCTGCGGCGGCTTGCCAATTGCGCGGATGAATCGCTAGAGTGTGAAGGCTTCGCGCGGGGAACCGGTGATGTGCCAGCCGAGCCACGACGTGGCTCGGATTACGCGGAAAGGCCCATGACTGCGGAAGAACAGCGGCTCAAGGAAAACTACGAGAGAAAAGCGTACTGGATGCGCTGGGGGCCTTTTCTTTCGGAGCGGCAATGGGGCACGGTCCGCGAAGACTACAGCGCGAACGGCGACGCTTGGAATTATCTGCCGTTCGATCACGCGATGTCGCGGGCGTATCGGTGGGGCGAAGATGGGATCGCGGGCTATAGCGATCGGCATCAGAGAATCTGCTTCGCGCTGGCGCTTTGGAATGAGCGCGATCCGATTTTGAAGGAGCGGCTTTTCGGGCTGACCAATAAGGAAGGGAATCACGGCGAGGACGTCAAAGAATATTATTTTTATCTCGACGCGACGCCGACCAGTTCTTACCTGAAATACCTCTACAAGTACCCGCAGGCGGCATTTCCGTACGATCAACTTCGAGCTGAAAACGCGAAACGCACGCGGAACGATCCGGAATTCGAGCTGCTCGACACTGGGATTTTCAACGAGAACCGCTATTTCGACATTTTCATTGAATACGCAAAAGTGTCAGCCGAGGTGATTCCGATTCGTATTACCGCGTTCAATCGCGGGCCGGAGGCGGCTCGGCTGCGTTTGCTGCCGACGATTTGGTTCCGGAATAAGTGGTCCTGGGGAAGCATTGGGACGGGGGACGTGCGGCCGCAGTTGAAGCGGCTTGCGGGATTCAACGGATTCGCGGCAATCGAACTGCAGCAACCGGATTATGGGAAACGCTGGCTGGCAATCGAAGGGCAGCCGGAACTTTTGTTTACCGAAAACGAGACCAATAACGAGCGGCTTTTCAAATCGAAGAACCGCACAAAATTTGTCAAAGACGCGATCGATAGCTACGTCGTTCATGGAGCCCTCGACGCGGTGAATCCCGGCCAGACGGGCACGAAAGTCGCAGCGCATTTCAAATGCGAGATTCCTGCCGGCGGCAGCGCGTCGCTGCGATTGCTTTTAACGAACCAGGAATTGCCGGCCGGCGCCTCCGCGGCGCAAATCTTCAATGCGGATTTCGATCAGACGTTTGAGCAACGCAAGAAGGAAGCCGACGAATTCTACGCGCGTCTGGTGCGGCCGGGCATGAGCGCGGACGCAATCAATGTGCAGCGCCAGGCGTTCGCCGGGTTGCTCTGGAACCGGCAGAGCTATCACTACGACGTGAGCCGTTGGCTCGCGGGAGATCCGACGCAGCCGCCGCCGGCGCCGCAGCGTCGCTTCGGCAGAAATCACGAATGGACGTACCTCTATAACGCAGATGTGATTTCGATGCCGGATAAGTGGGAATACCCGTGGTACGCGTCGTGGGATTTGGCGTTTCACTGCGTGGCGCTGGCGATGATCGATCCGGAGTTCGCCAAGGAGCAGCTCATATTATTTCTTCGCGAGTGGTACATGCATCCGAACGGGCAGATTCCCGCGTACGAGTGGGAATTCAGCGACGCGAATCCGCCGGTACACGCCGGAGCAGCGCTGCGCGTTTACCACATCGAGCGGCGCATGCGCGGAAAGGCCGACCGTAATTTTCTCGAGCGCGTCTTTCAAAAGCTGCTCTTGAATTTCACCTGGTGGGTGAATCGCAAAGATCCGCAGGGACTGAACGTATTCGAAGGCGGATTCCTGGGACTCGACAATATCGGCGTATTCGATCGTTCGCAGACTTTGCCGGGCGGCGTGCGCATCGAGCAGTCGGACGGAACGAGCTGGATGATGAACTATTCGCTCAACATGATGAGCATCGCGCTCGAACTGGCGCGAGAGGATTCCGCCTACGAAGACGTGGCCAGCAAATTCTTCGAACACTGCGTGCACATCAACGAAGCGATGAACAACATCGGCGGCGAGGAAATCGGCCTCTGGGATGAGGAAGACGGATTTTATTACGATGTGCTGCACATGCCGGACGGCAATCATCTGAAGATGAAAGTGCGCTCGATGGTGGGACTGATCCCGCTGTGCGCCGTGGAAACGCTTGAGCCCGAGGACATCGAGGCGTGCCCGGGATTTCTGAAGCGCATGCAGTGGTTTCTCGATCATCATCCGGAAGTCGCGAGCCACGTGGACGCGAGCGTTCATTCGGAGAAGGGCGTGCGGCGGCTGCTGGCGCTGGTGAACAAGCAGCGGCTGCTTCGAATTCTGCGCTATATGCTGGACGAAAACGAGTTTCTGTCGCCCTATGGGATTCGTTCGCTTTCGAAGGTGCACGCGCAAAAGCCGTACTCACTTCAGATGGACGATACCGTCCACAGCGTGGTTTATGAGCCCGCTGAATCGGCCTCGGACTTGTTCGGCGGAAATTCGAATTGGCGCGGGCCGGTATGGGTGCCGCTGAATATTCTGATCATCGAAGCGCTGCAGCGTTACGACTATTACTACGGGAAGGAATTGAAAGTGGAATGTCCGACCGGCTCGGGAAATTACATGACGCTTTGGGAAGTTGCCAGCGAGATTTCGCGGCGGGTGTCGCGAATGTTCCTGCGTCGCGACGGCCGGCGCGCTATTTACGGCGGGATGGAGAAGTTTCAGAATGATCCGTACTGGCGGGATTTGATTCTCTTCAACGAATACTTCCACGGAGACAATGGCGCGGGTCTGGGAGCGAGCCATCAGACGGGATGGACGGCGCTGGTGGCGAAGTTGCTCGAGCAGAGCGGCGAATAGAGCGAAACCCCGGTTCAGCGAGGCTCGACAAGCTCGATGAGGACCTTGCGGCCGTCGGGGCGGCTGGCCAGGAAGAAATTCACGTGGGTCCCGTCGGCGCCGGCACGTGTGGCGGGATAAAGAGGCTCGACGCCGAAAGCGGAACGCACCCGGTTCGTGGCGCTATCGCAGCTTTTCACTTCGAGTTCAACCTGCTGGATACCCTCGCCGAATTTTTCGAGAAAGCGTGCGATGGCTCCGCCCCCGCCAGAAACTTTCGTGGTGAGAATGTCGAGGCGGACATTTGCGCCGACATGCAGCTCGAACTCCATCGCGTCCTGATCCGGAGGAACATCGGCGAGCCGTGGATTGCCGTTCGCCACGCGAATTTTCTCAAAGCTCTCCGGATTCACCGCTACGCCGACGGTCATGCGAGGGCGCGGCAAGTGAAGAAGCGCGCTCAGTTCCGCCTCGCGGCGCCATTCTGCAACGATAGGTTCGACGAGCTGACGGCCGCGGGTGAAAAGTTCTTCCGCGGCTTGGGTGCGAACATGTGCGTCAGGTGAAGCGAGACGGGGAATCGACAAGTCTTCCATAGGATGTCCAGCGGTTGCTGCTTACGGAATGCGCTTTTGCGGAACTATGCCATTCGAATTCGATAGCTCGACGCGCGTGGTCAGTCCGGAATCGAGTGAGACGGGCACGTCCCAGCGGATGCTCGCATCGCCAACCGTGGCGAAAATATCCAGAGTTCCGACCCAATAATTGCCGGGTGGAATTTTGTCAATCCTGCCGTGGCCATCGAGATCTGATTGCACCTTGGCGACGAGATACTGCGTCTGCGCCAACTCGAGCGCATGGCGCTGAATCGCAGGGCCGCGCCGGGCGGTCAAAAGTAGCCATGCCGGGCCCGGATTGATGGGATCGAGAGTCAGATCCAGCCCCGCGGTGCTTTCCGTGTTGGCCAAGAGAAACTTGCGGACGGCGTCCAAGTATTCCTGGCGTTGCTTTTCGTAGCGAGCGGGATCCTTCTGCTTATCGCGCTCCTTGTATTTGGGTTTCGGGAAGTCCACGGAATTGTCGCCCGCATTGCGCTCGAGATAGGCGGAGAAAAATTCGGGGACGTTCATGATGTCGTCGGCGGTAAGACTGCGGACGAATTCCTCGCCGGAAAGCGAGGCAGTGTGATTCTTTTTCATCCACGTTTTCAGCTCGGCCGAGACTCTCAGCTTATCGACAAAGGCGTCGAGATCGGGTTTAGGCTCGGCGGCATCGGCTTCCGCCAGAATTTCCGTGAAGCTTTTATGCAGGAGATAAAATGGAACGCCGCGGACGGGCTCGGGCACTCCCGCCGCGGGAGTAACTCGCGCGGTGAAATCGATCGAGCCAGTTTGCGCAAGCGCAGCCGGAGCCGGGAGCGCGGCAAGTGCCGCTAGAATTGCAAGAGCTCCGATTAGATTTAAGTGTTTAGACATTCGATCGCTATGTGGCCCGGACATCGTAACAAAACACGAGCAGGCGATACAGGCAACACATTAGAGACTTTCCAGGCCGGAGAACTATGTTGAAGCGCCAGTCTTAGTAAAGGCGGAAGGTTACTTCGATCGTTTGGCGAACGGTCGCGGGTTTTCCATCGGGGCCCACTGCCGGACGGAATCTCCAGGTGCGCACGCCTTCAATGGCCTTCTCATCGAGTCCCATGCCGGCGCCTTGCACTACGTGAATGTCGGTGGCGCGGCCATCGGCGGTGATGATGGCTTGCAGCGTCACCGT
The DNA here is from genome assembly GCA_036833535.1 of Candidatus Acidiferrales bacterium. GTDB lineage: Bacteria > Acidobacteriota > Terriglobia > Acidiferrales > UBA7541 > Palsa-147. The sequence goes on from DAITPO010000058.1 coordinate 8,906, forward strand.
ACCCATGTACTTGGATTTGACAGCTTCATCCGAGAATTGAGGCTGGGGGCAGAAGAGGCATTCAGGAACTCCGTATCCGCCCGTCCCGGCGCTCGGATAGCCGCCGCCCGTATTCCAGCCATGGCCGGGGCCGACGCCGGCACCATCGCCGCTGCCAACGCCCGTGCCCTGTCCAGTGCCGATTCCGCCGCCACCGCCCGGGCCGTTCGAATCGGTGATGAGCTTGGCCATCGGATCGCCGTAATTCGGCAGATTCGGGCTTTGCAGCTTGATGTCGGGAACAGCGAGAATCGTGGCCGGAACCTGCAATCTCGGGTTCGCCGGCGGATGCACGGACGGCGGCGCTAGCTGCGTATAAGACGCCTTAGGCAGCCTGCCGCGGCTTGCGGGGATTGGATTGTGCTCGCCGCCGCCACCGCCGCCACCAGCCTTTTTGCCCCCTGCGGGCAGCTTGGGCATGTAGGGTGAAAGCCCATCGAGCGGCGTCACGGTGTAATTGCGCGCCTGTGTGGTGTGCGGGGACATGATTTCTGGGAGCAGTGGAACGAGGATCAGTACGAGAACTACTACGTGAATCGCGAGAGACAGGGCCTGGACACGGCTGAACTGCGTGTCCTTGGTCCAGATATCGGGTACGTCCACGCCCTTTTGCAGCTTCGGGCCGCCGAATGCCATGCTCAAGTTCGTCCAGAAGGCGCTGAAACCAGGCGCCCAGGGAACCAGCATTCCGGTGCTATCAGGCCGCTTTGCGCCCGCCGGAAGAGGCCTTAGCCAGGCGCGGAAATTGGCGCCAGGGCCGTCACCGAATCGGTCGGGCAGGAACGGGCTCGGTTGGCCAGCGCGCACCTTTTTCGGGTGTTCGACGAGGAAATCTCTTAAGTTGGAGAAAAAGGACTTCGCCAGCGAGGGCCGGTCAACAGCCAGGCGGGTCAGGCGCATGCCGCCGCCGTAGGATGAAGAGTGCGTATCAGGAGTTTTTAAGCTCGTGTCAGCCATCCCTACCACCTAGCCCCAATAAACAGTTCTCTCTCCTGTGTTTAGATTCATGACAGCCGAAAAGGATGTCTGGGCTTCCCGGCGGCTGACTTGCTTTCCTATTCATTGTAACATAGCGATTCTTCCTGCTGCTCCTTGTTTCCTGATCCAAGGCAGAGAAAGGCGTTAGACCCGACTCGATGGCCGAACCGTTTGACCTGAAGAAAACGCTGAACTTGCCGCGTACAGATTTCCCGATGAAAGCGCGATTGCCGGAGCGCGAACCGGAGCAGCTTGCGGAATGGGAGCGCGCCGGGATCCACGAGAGGATTCTGGAATCTCGGGCTGGGGCGCCGCTGTTTGTGCTGCACGATGGGCCGCCTTATCCGACCGGGGACATTCACCTTGGCACCGGGCTGAATAAGATCGTCAAAGATTTGATGGTCAAGTCGAAGACCATGGCCGGTTTTCGGTCTCCGTATATTCCCGGATGGGACTGCCATGGTTTGCCGATCGAAAATAAAGTCGAGAAGGAAGAGCTGGGCGGACAGAAAGATAAAGTGACGCCCGCGGAATTCCGGCAGATGTGCCGCGAGTGGGCTACGCGATATGTGGATTTGAACCGGCGCGATTTCAAGAGGCTAGGAGTTTTCGGCCAGTGGGATAAACCGTATCTCACCATGGATGCGCATTACGAGGCGACCGTCGCCGATGCGTTTCTTACTTTTCTTGAGAAGGGATACGTCTATCGCGGATTGAAGCCGGTGTATTGGTGCATGGTGGATCGCACGGCGCTGGCGGAGGCGGAAGTCGAATACGAGGATCACACTAGCAATTCGATCTGGGTGAAGTTTCCGGTGGTCGGAGGAGATCGCGCTAAAGAACTTGGACCGGATGTGAGTGCGCTGATTTGGACCACGACTCCGTGGACTTTGCCTGCCAATCGTGCGCTGGCGTTTCATCCAGATTTTGAATATGTCGTGGCGGAAACGCCTGTCGGCGGGCTTCTTTTTGCGGCGGAGCGATTGAATGCTGTCGCGGCGGAATTGAAATTCGAGGCGGCGAAAGTTCGCTGGCGCGGGAAGGGAAAAGATCTCGAGGGGTTGCAGTTCCGGCATCCCTTTCTCGAGCTCACCGTGCCCGGTGTGCTGGCCGAGTACGTGACACTCGATCAGGGCAGCGGTGTGGTGCATACGGCGCCGGGGCATGGAGCGGACGACTTTTATACGGGCCAGCGCTACGGTCTCGATACCTACGCGCCGCTCGATGATGACGGGCGATTCGTCGAGGGTCTCCCGGAATATAAAGGCTTGCGCGTATTTGAAGCGAACGAGCCGATCATCGAGCTTTTGCGGAAACGCGGCGCGCTTTTGGATAGCTCGAAATATCGCCACAGCTATCCGCATTGCTGGCGCTGCAAGAATCCCGTGATTTTTCGCGCCACGGAGCAGTGGTTCATCGGCATGGAGCGCAACGATCTGCGCAAGCGCGCGCTGCAAGAAATCGACAAAGTGAAATGGGCGCCGGAGTGGGGGCACGACCGGCTTTACAGCATGATTGCCGAGCGGCCGGACTGGTGCATTTCGCGGCAGAGATTTTGGGGCGTGCCGCTGATCGTTTTCACTTGCGAGAAATGCAAGGCGCGGCTCGAGGATTTTGCGGCGCTGCGAAATGTGGTGAAGTGGTTCGAGAAGGAGGGCGCGGACGCGTGGTACACGCATCCCGCTGAGGAATTGCTCCCGCCGGGGACGAAGTGCGGGAAATGCGGCGGAGCGAAGTGGAAAAAAGAGAACGATATTTTGGATGTGTGGTTTGAGTCCGGCTCATCGCACCTTGCGGTGCTGGACCCGAAAGACGGCACCTGGCCTGCGGACGTTTATTTCGAAGGGCCCGATCAGTATCGCGGCTGGTTTCACAGTTCGTTGCTAGTGGCGGTCGGAACGCGTGACGCGGCACCTTACCGGCAAGTGGTTTCGCACGGATGGACGCTTGATCCCGATGGCCGGCCGATGTCGAAATCGCTCGGGAATACGCTGCTGCCGGGCGAAATCTCCCAGAAATGGGGCGCGGATATTTTGCGGCTGTGGGTGGTGTCGCAGGATTACCAGTCGGACGTGCGCTGGTCCGAGCCGATGATGGCGCAGCTTTCAGAATCGTATCGCAAGCTGCGGAATACGTTTCGCTATGCGCTCTCGAATCTGGCGGATTTCGATCCGGAACGCGATCTACTGCCCGACGAAAAACTGTGGGAGATGGACGCATGGATGCTGCGGCGCACGGGAGAATTGGTTCGCGATTGCCGCGCGTGGTACGAATCGTTCGATTTTCACCGCGTGTTCCATGCCATTCATGATTTTGCGGTTGTGGATTTGAGCGCGTTCTATTTCGATGTGCTCAAGGACAGGCTGTACACGTTCGCGCCTCGAAGTGTGGGGCGGCGTTCGGCGCAGACAGCGGTTTATCGCATCGCGAGCGCGCTGCTGCGGCTGATCGCGCCGATTCTGACATTCACGTCCGAAGAAGTCTGGAAGCATTTCCCGCGTGGCGGCGGAGAAGGTGAGAGCATCCACTGCGCGCGGTTTCCAATGGCCGAAGGACTCGAACGCGCCGCTTCGGAGCCGGTGGCGGCAAATTGGGCGCGGCTGGCTGCGATCCGTCCTCATGTGTTGAAAGCTCTCGAGGAAGCGCGAAACGCCAAGACGATCAATTCGGGGCTGGAAGCTAAAGTAACGCTAAGCGCAAGCGGCGAGCAGGCCGCGTTGCTGACGAAATATGCCGCGTCGCTGCCGGCGCTTTTCATCGTTTCCCAAGTGCGTCTCGAAGCTGCGTCCGCGGCAGGCAATTCCGAAGCGACGGACGCTATCGGCGTCCGAGTCGAACGCGCCGACGGCAAGAAATGCGAGCGCTGCTGGAATTATTCCATCCATGTGGGTGAGAGCGCTGATTACCCGACAATCTGCGAGCGTTGCGTCGCGGCGTTGGAAGAAATACGGCGGAGCGCCACGGGCACGGGGGTTGCAGGAGCGTGACGGCAACGCGGAACTGGCGCGATTGGTGGTGGCAAGTGCTGCTGGCGCTCGGCGCGCTGGCGGCCGACCAGATCAGCAAGCACGCGGTGGAGAAATTCACGGAGATGGGCGCGATGCGCGTCCTCGTGCCGGGAATGCTGAATCTGGTGCATACGAGCAATCCCGGCGTGGCGTTTGGGATTTTCGCGGAAACGAATTCCCCGTGGCTATCGCCTGTGCTGATTCTGTTTTCCGCCTCGGTCATCGTGTTTCTCTTCTGGCTTCTGGCCACGGGCCGGGCGGGCGGGCGCCTGGGGCAAGCGGGAATCGCGCTGATTCTTGGAGGCGCGGCGGGCAATGTGCTCGATCGCGTGGCGCGGCGCAGCGTCACCGACTTCATCGATTTTCACATCGGAGCGCATCACTGGTACACCTTCAATCTCGCTGATTCCGCGATTGTGTTCGGCGCGGGATTGGTCCTGCTCGAGCTCCTTCGTGATTGGCGGCATCACAGCGTGGAAAGAGCCTGACGATGCATCCGGTCTTGTTGCAGATCGGGCCGCTCACGATTTATAGCTACGGCGTGCTGGTCGCCGCGGGCGTGCTGCTCGGTTTGTGGTACGCGCGAAGGCAAGCGCCGCGCGCCGGGCTGAACCGCGATGAAGTGTGGAACCTGGGCATCTACATGGTGCTCACGGCGCTGGTGGTGGCGAAGCTGTGGCTGGTGGCGATCGATTGGTCTTACTTCGCGGCGCATCCGCGGGAAATTTTCTCGTTCGGCGTGGTGCAATCCGGCGGCACTTTTTTCGGCGGCGTGATTGGGGCGATTTTGCTCGCGGCGGGTTACACGTGGTACGCGAAGATCCCCATCTTGCCGCTGCTTGATACCTATGCCGCGGCGCTTCCTTTGGGCCATGCTGTCGGGCGGCTTGGCTGCTTCATGGCGGGATGTTGCTACGGCAAGCCGACGTGGCTGCCGTGGGGAATTAAATTCACAAATCCGATTGCCGAGCAGCTTGTGGGCACGCCGATCGGTGTGGCTTTACACCCGACGCAGCTCTATGAGGCGGCGGCGGAGATTGCCAATTTCATTTTTCTCATTTGGCTAGGGAAGCGGCAACGATTCGCGGGACAGATTGCCGGCACCTATCTGGTTCTCCATGGCATCGAGCGGGGACTTATTGAGATTGTTCGCGGTGATCCCGACCGCACGCTTCTGCTGCATGGGGCCGTGTCGTTGATGCAGATCGTGAGCCTGGGATTTGTGCTCGTAGGCAGCTTTTTGTGGTGGCGGGGAATGCGAGGCCAATTGCCGCTGCTAGCGAGCGCAGAGCAGGGAAATTCCTAGCAGTGCGTGGATTTTCGGGAGACGAGCCGCCAGTCGACCAATCTGCCCTCAGCGGCTGAAGCCGCGCTGAATTTGCGGCGTTTTCGGCACGGCTGAAGCCGTGCCCTGACAAATCTTTGGTGTGGCGCGGAGGAGAATTTCACGGCCGAGAATTTGACGTTCATTGTAGGTGAAGACAACGCTGGCGTTCGGCTCGATCGTTTTCTTGCGACGCGCGCTGGAGAGTTAAGCCGCACGCGGATTCAGGAATTGATCGCGGAAGGGCGCGTGAGCGTCAACGGCGTGCTCACCAAGCCATCGCATCGCGTTGAGGCAGGCGAGCAGGTGGAAGTCGAAGTTCCGCAGGCGGAGGGGCCTGGCGTTGCCCCCGAAGCAATTCCTCTCGATGTTCTCTACGAAGATGGCGATCTCGCTGTAATCAACAAGCCCGCGGGCATCGCGGTGCATCCGGGCGCAGGCGAATCGTCGGGCACGCTCGTCGGCGCGCTGCTCTATCGCTTTGGCAATCTCTCGGCAATCGGCGGGCCGCAGCGGCCGGGGATTGTGCATCGTCTCGACAAGGGCACATCGGGCGCGTTGGTGATCGCGCGGACGGACGAAGCGCATCGCGG
>DAITPO010000058.1:14947-18929 GCA_036833535.1 Candidatus Acidiferrales bacterium
GGCCGCACGCACCAGCTTCGCGTGCACTTTTCATCGCTCGGATTTCCAGTGGTTGGCGATGCTCTCTACGGCGCGCCGCGCGTGGAGACGGTCCACGGCACGCGGCTGCCCGAACTCGGCCGGAATTTTCTTCACGCCGCGCGGATTCGATTCTCACATCCCCGCACCGGCGACCCGCTCGATGTTCGTGCGCCACTCGCACCAGAACTTACGACGTACATCTATGCCCTCGGCCGCGCGCTCGCCGCCGAGCCCGCGGCGATTGACGCTGCACTCGCCGCGTACCTATAATTTCAAAATGGCAATATTGAAGCGATCGGTTCTGCTGCAAGCGTTGCTTCTGATGATTTCGTTCGCGGCATTGGCGCAGAATCCGCCGGCGCCCGCGCCTCCCGCCGCGCCCCAGCAGCCGGGCCGAGACCAAACGCAGCAGCCGCCGTTGAAAGTAACTTCCGGACTGGTTCATCTAGTAGCGGCCGTTTCCGACCGGCGCCACAATTTCGTGACCGATCTCGAAAAGCAGGATTTCAAGATCCTCGAAGACGGCAAGCCGCAAACCATTCAATTCTTCGGCCGCGAGACCGATTTGCCTCTGCGCATCGCCATGCTGCTCGACACCTCGAACAGCATCCGCGAGCGCCTGCATTTCGAAAAGGACGCGGCCACGGATTTTCTCGTCAACGTCATTCGCCGAAATAAAGACATGGCGTTTTTGATGACGTTCGATAATCAGCCCGAAATCATCCAGGATTACACGGGCGACACCGGCTTAATCACGGAGGCCATTCAGAAGCAGCGCGCCGGCGGCGGCACATCCTTCAATGACGCGATCTACATGGCCGCGCAGAAGCTAGGCAAAGCGCCGCTTCCGGAGGGAACCGATCAGGAAGTCCGGCGCGTGCTCGTCGTCTTCAGCGATGGAGAAGACAACTTGAGCGACCGCGCGCTCAGCGATGCGATTGAAATGGCCGAGCGCTCCGAAGTAGCGGTCTATTCCATCAGCACGAGCACCGAATGGCTCGCGACGGATACGGCCGATAGGCCTCGCAAGCTATTCAAGACTCCCGGCGACAAAATTCTCGAAGATCTTGCCACCGAGACCGGCGGGCGCGTCTTCTTTCCGTACAAGGTAGATGATCTGGCAGTTTCGTTCCAGGATATCGGGACGGAATTGCGCAGCCAGTATTTCATCGCCTATGCGCCGACGAATCCGATGACGAATGGGCAGTACCGGAAGATTCAGGTGGATGTGGACCGCAAAGGGCTCGTAGTGCGAACGCGCAAGGGCTACTACGCGGTGGCCCCCTCCGCCGGCCCGTATACGAAAAGCCAGTAGCGCATCACGCCGGCATGCGCATCATCACGGCGAAGAATTCACGTTAATCCGTTGGAGCGTAGTAGCCGCGCCGCGCGAGGATTTTTAGATCGGGGCGGTTTATTTCGATCTTAATCTTTCGAAATGCACCGTCGCGCTTGGCATTCGTCGGATAGTAGCCGAGCACGTATTGTTGGCGCAGCTCATCGGAGAGTTCATCGAAAGCCTGTTCGAGCGATTTGTTGTTGTGCACTTCGATGACGCGGCCGCCGGTTTCATCCGCCATCTTTTTCGCCACGCCAGACCCGCCGTAACCCATCATTTGCCGGTAATAGAAACCCACATCGGAAATGAGCAGAACGTGCACGACGGAATCCGAACGCTGCGCCGCCTCGATCGCATCCTGCACCTTGAGCTTGCTCCCGGTGTCTTCCGCGTCGGTGAGCGCGATGATAGCTTTGCGTCCGGCCTCGCCGGTGAGCTTGTCATGCGCCGCGAGATACACCGCGTCGTAGAAATCCGTGCCGCCGTTCGAGCCGGACGGAATTGTTCCCGTGGTGCCGCCCGCGCCGGAGCCATCCACGTTGATCACGGTCTTGCGAATGGCGTTCTCGAGCAGGGACGTATCTTCGGTAAAATCGGCCAGCAAGTCGATGTCCAGGTCAAAACTCATAACCAGTGCTTCGTCAGTCTTGCGCAAGACGCGGTGCACGAACCGTGACGCGGCGTCCTGCTCGGCGCCGAGGACGTCTACTTGGCTGCCGCTGGTGTCCACAAGAATCGCGAGCGAAATCGGCAGGTTTACTTCCTTCGAAAAATACGCAACTTTCTGCTCCTGGCCATCCTCAAATATCTTGAAGTCTTCCTGCTTGAGGTTGTTGATGATGAAGTGGCTTTTGTCGCGCACAGTGACGAAAACATTGACGAGGGCGGTTTGGACTTTGAGCGTCTGGCCGGATTGAGGCGGCTGCTGATTCTGCTGATCGTTCTGTGGAGCGCTCTGCTGGCTCTGAGTTGCGGGGCTCGCGGGCGTCGTGCCGCTCGCTGGCGCGTGGCCGGGTAGGAGCAATCCTGCCGCCAGCGTAGCCAGGGCGAGGGCCGAGCGAAAAATGGGGCGGTGCATGTATAATTTCTCCGGAAAGCGATTCCTTGTCCTACGATGCAACTTGTAGCGATTCGGATGCGTCACACGCCGCAGGCGTGAACCGGCGGGCACCCCGCCGATCGAAGCCGAGCTTCGGTCCGCAAGGATGGCACTGATTATGAAGCAATTCCTGGCGTTGGCGCTAGTCGCGGGTCTCGCATATTCCCCGAGCGCTGCGCCTCGTGTGCGTTCTCTTTGGCAGCAGCAGCCCGACCAATCGGGCGGCAAGCAGGCGCCTGCCCAGCAAACGACGCCTCCTCAGCAGCAATCGCAAACTCCGCCGCCTCAGGAATCAAATGTTCCCTCGGCGCGCGTGCTGCGTTCGCGGACGGAACTTGTCGCCGTTCCCGTCACGGTGAAGAACGGCCGCGGCGAGCTCGTCGGCGAGCTGACCAAGGACGACTTTCGTGTTTTCGAGGACGGCAAGGAACAGAACATTGCTCTGTTCTCGACCGAGGCCTTTCCGCTTTCGGTCGCCGTCGTTCTCGATAACGACCTCACCATGAAAGAGCGCGAACAGGTTCAGAAGAGCCTGGATAGCATTGCCGGAGGGCTCGGCCCAGCGGATGAAGCGGCCGTGATTCTCTACGATCAATTTCCGCAGCCGGCCATCGATTTCACGGCCGACAACGACGTGATCATCACCAAGCTGCACCGGCTCAAGCTCGGCGAGAGTTTTCCCAGCGGTTATGGCGGCCCTATGGACGCGGGCCCGATGGTCAACAACCAGTCGCAGGCGCCCGGGCCGCCAGTTTACGGCACCAAGGGATCGGAGAAAGTAACCAAGGATCTCGACGATGCCATGCATGCCGCGGCCGAGATGCTCCGCGCGCGCGGGCGCGATCGCCGCAAAATCATCTGCCTGATTTCCGATGGCCAGAATTCACATCACAATAAGTGGAGCTACGCGCAGACCATTCAGCTCCTGCTTTCTTCGGATATTTCCGTGTACACCATCACCGTCGGCACGGTGCTGCTCAAGCGCGAGCCGGGCCGCATGACGCACTATGCCAACGATACGGGCGGCGATGCGTTCTTCGCGTCGAAGCAGGCGGATATCGAGCGGCTGTACTCGGCGATTGACGAGCAAGCCCGCAATCAGTACACGCTGGCCTACGCCCCGCAAAATCCTGGCACCGGCGATTACCACACGATTGAAGTGCGCATCGAGCGGCCGGGCCTGCGCGTCAGCGCCCGCGAAGGCTACTACGCCTCCGCCGCAAAGCATTAGGCGATTCCTCAGCTTGATAATTCTATTTTTGCGCGCGAAGAAATCGCGAACCGCGTGCGCATCTGGCAATGATGCTTTCAGATTTTCACTTGACAGGATTCGCGCTCGCTCGTATTAAGGAAGTGAACGGTTGTGGCGCGAAGAAAATCTCGCTGCCGCGCCGTGAGGGGAGACAGCATCAAGCAGTAGATGCGCGCAGTTGAATTGGGGGGCGGAACGGCGGCGAGGCTGTTCCAGTCAACTGGTTCTCCGAACGAGGCGATCGCGAAAGCGGTCGCCTCGTTTTGTTTTT
>DAITPO010000058.1:19029-20758 GCA_036833535.1 Candidatus Acidiferrales bacterium
GCCAGCGCATAGAGGCTCAACTGCAAGCTGCTATCCGCGTCCTTCTGCGATTTCGCCCGCCCGGTCTTGTAGTCCACCACTTCCACTTCATCGCCGCGAATGCGATTCACCTGATCGATGCGCCCGAGCACCGTCACTTCTTTTTCCATCGGCAGCTCGAATCTCTTTTCCTGCATCAGCACGTCGGCGGGCGCCGCGGCATACGACTTGTGAAACTTCGCGAGCTCGTCGAGACCTTCTTTCTTGTACTCTTCCTCCTGATAATCGTCGAGATAGCCGGCCGGCGACCAGAAACGATCGTAGATGCCGGACACTTCCTCGAAATCAATCTTCTTTCGCTTTTTCAATTCCGCGACGAATTCCTTAATCGTATTGTGCATCACGTTTCCGAATGTCATCTGCCCCGCCGGGCCGCCGCGCAATTCCCACGCCGTGCCGAATAGAAATTTCATCGGGCATTTCTGATAGGTCTCGATCGCCGACGCGCTCAATTGCAGCGGCTCAGGGCGCGGCGGGTGAAACGCCCTGGCCCACAGCGCCACGCGCGAATACGCTTTCGTCTCGCCGGACGCCGCGCCGAACAGCTGCGGACGCGACGCATCGGCGGCCGTCGATCCCACCGTCTCCTCGCGCTCTGGCACCACGACGCGCGGCACAAGCTGCTGGATATCCAGCTTCTGAATCTTCGCGTCGCCCAGAACTTCATCGAAAAACTCGGAGCGCTTCTTGCGCTTGTTGATGATCGTCGAAAGCGTCAGCATCCGCCGCCCGCGCGTCAGCGCCACGTAAAACAGACGCCGCTCCTCAAGCTTCTGATAATCGCCTTCCGGCTGCTCCTCTTTCAGCAACCGCGGCGGGAATTCGAACACCGGCCTCCGCACGCCCGATGGAAAATCTCCCTTGCAGAGATGCAGGATGAAAACGTGGGGGAATTCGAGCCCCTTGGCCGAGTGAACGGTCATCAATTGCACCGCGTCGTGCACCGGCTCTTTTTGCAAGAAAATATCGCCGTCGGCTTCTTCGAAGAAATTCAAGTAATTGAGAAAATCATGAAGCGAGCGGCCATCGCCTTTCTTCTGCCACTCCTCCACGAATTCTTTTAGCCGCGCGAGATTGTAGGAATCCATATCGGCGGGAAGCGGAGCGACCCCCAGCTTGCCGATGAGTTCGAGGAGCAGGTCGTAGGCGCTTAGCTTTTTCGCTCGCTCGCGCATTTCGCCGATAAATGCGGCTAGCTCACGAGCTCGCGATTTCTTCGGCGGCCCGGCCGGCTCCTTGCACCAGGCTTCGAATTCATTCCAAAGCGACTGGCCTTTGCTCTTTGCCGCCCGCTCGGCGACGCGCACCAGATCGCGCGGCTCGATTCGCCAGTGAGGTACGGCGATGATGCGCGCGCACGACACGTCGTCTGAAGGCGTACCGATCAATCGCAGGTAAGCCATCACATCGCGGATAAGCGTGCTACCGAGAATCGAGAGCCGCTTGATGACGAATGGAATCTGCCGGCGATTGAGCGCTTCGACGAGGTACTTCCGGTGCGTGTGTTTGCGGTAGAGCGCCGCGAACTCGCGCCACTCTACTCCGGCGGCATGCAGGCGCTCGATCTCGCTCGCAATCCATTCGGCTTCTTCCTCCGGCCGGCCGAATTCGACGATGCGAATTTTGTCGCCCTCCGGATTCGCAGTCATCAGCGGCGTGAAGGGAATGAAGCGCGAATTATCGCTTTCGG
>DAITPO010000059.1:0-10140 GCA_036833535.1 Candidatus Acidiferrales bacterium
TCGGCGATCACGAACGCACCGGATTTCGCTGCGACGTCGCTGATCGCCCGCAGGTCCGCGCGCCAGCCGCTCACTTCCTGCACCGAGCTGATGAGAATCGCCCGCGTTCGCGAGTTCGCGCGCGCTGCAAACTGCTCGGCGAAAACTTTCCCGCCAGCTGTTTTCACGGGCAGGATCTCCACGCCGGCGCGACGGCAAGCCCCGCGCCACGCGACCGTTGCGCCCATGAATTCGATGTCGCCCATCAAAATATTGTCGCCGCGCGACATCGGCAGTGCGGTGGCGATCATTCCCAAGGCCTGCGATGTATTGCCGATGAGAACAATGTTCGCGGGATCGGCGTGAACGAACTGCGCGACACGCGCACGCGCTTGCTCCACGGCGTCGAATTGCTTCAAAGTCTCGAGAGTTCCGGTCGAAGCAAAGGTGGCAAGATTTGACAGGGCAGTGTGCAGCCGCTCGAGCGTGCGCCGTGTCGGCCGTCCCATCGAAGCATGATCGAGGTAGTGAAAGTTCGTTCTACGTTTCATATCGGCCTTCGTGCTCGCGTCTCTGGAACTCTGTGATTGCAGGTCCGGTTCGCCCACGCCAGCTTGCGAATTCTTTCCAAGCTGTCCGACGCTGTCAATCGGATTGAGATGGTATACAATAAATATGCTCTTGACATGGCATTTGTGTGCGTTATACGGTGCCTCTGCTCGAGGCTGGGCCAGTACCTATCTCCACCTCTTCTGGCGTGGCCGCGCGGCCGGTAGTTCCCGTAGGATGGGAAGCTGTTGTTCTGGTTGAGTTTTTCCCGACCCGTACCAAGGGGACAAGGAGCGCGGCCCAGGCTGCGCTCCTGGTACGGCTTCATCGTCCCTGAATTGTTTTTGGTCTGATATGCTTCTTCCGTCACGAGGCCTCTAAATTGCCCACCACTTCTGCAATCGAATCGGTCCGCGCGCGTTTTCCTGTTTTCAAAAAGAAAATCTATTTGAATTCGTGCTCGCAGGGGGCGCTCAGCGACGCCGTCGAAGCATCGCTGCTCGAGCACATCCGCAGTTGGAACGAAAACGGTTCGCCCTGGGATGTTTGGGTCGAGCAATATGAAGCAGCGCGGACTGCGTTCGCGCGCTTCATCGGCGCTGCGCCGGAAGAAGTGGCGGTGATCCCGAGCGCCTCGGCGGGAATCAACGGCATCGCCAGCGCGCTCACATTCGGAAAACGCAAAAAAGTGGTGATGGGCGAATTCGAATTCCCGACCATGGGCCAGATCTGGCTGGCGCAGCAGCCGCGCGGCGCCGAGATTCGGTTTCTCGCCGCGCAGAACGGGCGCATCCCTGCCGCCGCCTATGCCGATGCCATCGACGCGCAGACGCTGATCGTGCCGATCACGCACATCTGCTTCATGAACGGTTTTCGCTCCGATCCCGGGGCGGTGGCGAAAATTGCGCATGAACGCGGCGCGTTGGTGATGCTCGACGATTACCAAGATTGCGGTACGCGGCCCGTCAACGTGAAGGCTCTCGATCTGGATTTTTATGTGACTGGCGCGTTGAAATACTTGCTCTCTCCTTCGGGCATCGCTTTCCTGTACGTGCGGCCGGAGTTGATCAAGACGCTCACGCCGACGATCACCGGCTGGTTCGGCCAGCAGAATCCATTTGCGTTCGATGTGAAGCATTTCGATCCGGCGTCATCGGCGCGGCGCTTCGAGATGGGCTCGCCGCCGGTGCCCAACGTGTACGCTATTCCCGCGGCGATCGGCTTGCTCGAAAGCGTTGGAGCCGACAAGATTGCCGCCCATGTGACGAGCCTCGCGCAGGCTTTGCTCGAGGGCGCGCGGCAATTGAAAATCATGACCAAGACGCCCTCCGACACGCGCGGGCCGCTGGTCGTGCTGCAGATGAAGGATTCGGACGCGATGGTGAAGAAGCTCGCCGCGCACAATATTGTCGGTTCGAATCGCATGGACGGGCTGCGCATTTCGTTTCATCTCTACAACACCCTCGACGACGTTCGCGCCGTGCTCGGCATTCTCGAAAAGAATCTGGATTTGACCGTTCGCGATTGAAATCGCGGGCCACCATCGTAGAATCTCTCCTCGCTCGGGATCTCCGGGCAGACACTCGATGAGCACGCCCATCCATGAGCTCTTCGAAGCTCTTCGCGGAAAATTCACGGGCCATCTACTGCGCCCGGAGGATTCCGGGTACGGCGACGCGCGCAAGATTTGGAACGCGATGGTGGAGCGGCAGCCCGGATTGATCGCGCGGTGCGCGGATGTGGCCGACGTGCAATTGGCGGTGAAATCGGCGGCTGCCGCGGGCGTCCTGACGGCGGTGCGCTGCGGCGGACACAGCCTCGCGGGATTCAGCAGTTGCGATGATGGCTTGGTGATTGATTTGTCGCGGATGCGGTCGGCATCGATGGATGCTGCGGCGCGGCGCGCGCGATTCGCGGGAGGTTCGCTGCTTGGCACGGTGGACACGGTGACGCAGCAGGCCGGGCTGGTGTTTCCCGCGGGCGTTGTGTCGCATACGGGCGCGGGCGGCCTGGTGCTTGGCGGCGGAACGGGCTGGTTGACGCGGATGTTTGGGCTTTCGTGCGACAACGTTGAGGGATTCACGCTGGTGACGGCGGATGGATCGATCGTGCACGCCAGCGGCCGCGAGAACGCGGATTTGTTCTGGGCGCTGCGCGGCGGCGGCGGGAATTTTGGCGTGGTTACCGAATTCGAAGTTCGGCTGCATCCGTTGAATTCGGTGCTGCTTGCGACTTCGTATTGCATTGGCGATGACATCTTTCGAATCCTGCGCGACTGGCGCGAATTTATGCCGGGCGCGCCGGACTCGCTGAAATGGAATATTTCGCTGCGGCTTGCGCCATCGACGCCTGCGATTCCTGCCGAGATTCGAGGCAAGCCAGCGGCGAGCCTTTCGCTCGCGTGGTTCGGCGAGCCCGAGGAAGGGAATCGTTGCATCGAGCGAGTGTTTTCAATCGGCAAGCACTTCGCGCGGACCAAGGAGACCATGTCGTTCCTCGCGCTTCAAACGATGGCGGATGCAGATTTCCCTCATGGCCGCCGCTACTACACCAAGTCCGGGTATTTCACGGCGCTTGACGATCGCACCGTGCAGATCATGGTGGACGCGCTGCCTTCGATTCCTTCGCCGAATACGCAGATTGAGCTTGCGTATCTGGACGGCGCGGCTGGACGCGTGGCGGCGTCGGAGACGGCATTCGGCGATCGCAGCGCGCCATTCATCATGAATCTCCTCGCGGACTGGGTGGATCCGAAAGGAGATGCCGCGAATGTTGCTTGGGTGCGCGATCTTTTTGCCGCGCTGCGCCCGGCGATGAAGCCCGGCGTTTACGTGAACTTCATGAGCGGCGACGAACAGGACCGCGTGCCCGAGGCCTACCACGAGCGCTGGGAGCGCATGGTAAAGGTGAAGAGCCATTACGATCCCACGAATTTCTTCCGGTTAAATCAGAATGTGCTGCCGAAGAATGCCCAGCGGAAAGAGTAGCCGGGTTGGTCATTTAGGTCCTGGATGTCATTTCTAGCGCGATCGTCTCTGCCGAGGCCCGGCTAAAGCGCGGGCCCTACGGGGATTGTGGCGCCGCGCGCTGACAAAACTTGACGGTTGGGCGTAGAAGTGGGTTCGATTTTCATTCGCTCTAATCGGGACAAGTGGACGAATAGAATCGTGCGTAAGCCTCAGAAAACAAAGGATGGGGGTCATTTCTAATCGGGACATTTCGAAAACCGTCGCAGGCCTGGATTTCGATGCTTTGAGCCTCCCGCGGGCGGGCTTGGGCACTTCGCTTCTTGCGGCCGCCTTACTTCTCCTGAGGTTGTCCGCTTCGTTCATAAGTTCTGGCCGTAGCTTAGCAGGTGATTGCGTGGGGCGGTATCGTACTGACTGCGGAAGTGCGTAGCTGAGGGGAGTTACCGCAGAGACGCAGAGGGCGCTGAGTTCGGAGTGAGGGCAGCCGGAGGGCCGAACTGCGGGAGGGTCTGCCCTTTGGCGGCGGTGAGGCGCCTCAGGGTAAGAAGACCCTCCCCTACGAGGTTCGGAATTATCAGGCGGCGCGACGGTGGCGTTGGCGCGTTCGGGCTGCCTTCACGGCAGCGAGATGCAGGCCGCGCTTGCCTTTGGTGCGAACGGCGCGCTCGGCGGAGCGGTGACGGGCGGCTGGGCCTCGGCGGCGGGCGCTGGAACGGGCTTGGCGAGCTAGGGCGCTTCTTGAGGCGGTGCTGGTGCTTTCGCGTTTCAGGGCTCGCTTAATGGCGCGGGAACGCGTTCTCGAAAGTTTGCGGCGGGGATGGCGGCCTTTGCGGAGATCGCGAGCGGCTTGGGCGCGGACTTTGCGCGACTGCGAACCGCGTCGTGGAGCTCGGAGCTTTACGCCAGCGCGGCGGGCTTTGGAGAGGCCGATGGCGATGGCTTGTTTGACGGAGCGGGCGCCGTGTTTGCCTTCGCGGACGTGCTCGATTTCTTCGCGGACGAACTCGCCGGCTTGCGTGGAGGGGGATTTGCCTTCGGCGGCGTCTTCGTGAGCTCTTTGGATCACTTCATCTTCTGGCATGGCTTTTCCTTTCGCGTCGTTTGATTTTTCGTTCGCCACTTGCCGGCTGTTTCCGGCGGGCCGTCTGAAATTAGATCTCGCGCGATCGCATTAGCAATACAGCTAACTCCTGACTATGGGATGCAACTTCGTGCGTGGAGGTTCCGGCGAAAGGTTACCGCAGAGACGCTGAGGGCGAAGAGACGGCGAGCCGTTTGACTCCGATAGTGGCGCGACCTAAGATGCTCGGCTGTTGCGAGGCTTTGAATTTTCTTGGGAGATTTTATGACTCAGAACCGGCAAGTACTTTTGAAAAGCCGTCCTTCGGGCGAGCCAACTGCGGCGAATTTTGAAATTGTGAAAAGGGAAGTTGCGGCGCTTGCGGATGGAGACGTACTGGTGCGAACTTTGTTTTTGTCGCTTGATCCTTATATGCGCGGGCGGATGAATGAGGGGAGGTCTTACGCGGCCTCTGTGGATGTGGGCGGAGTGATGGTTGGCGGGACCGTCGGGGAAGTGATGGAGTCGCGGGCGGAGGGATTCGCGAAGGGCGATTTCGTGCTGGGATTTGGCGGGTGGCAGGATTACGCGATTTTGGCGGGGAAGACGTTGCGAAAATTGGATCCGAAGGCGGCGCCGCTGTCTTATACGCTGGGAATTTTGGGGATGCCGGGGATGACGGCTTATGTGGGCTTGCTGGATTTGGCGCAGCCCAAGGCTGGAGAGACAGTAGTGGTGTCGGCGGCTTCGGGGGCGGTGGGATCGGTGGTGGGGCAGATTGCGAAGATCAAGGGTTGCCGGGCGGTGGGAATTGCCGGAGGAGCGGCGAAGTGCGAATACGTGGTGAAGGAGCTTGGGTTTGACGCTTGCGTGGATCACCGCGATGCGATGTTGCCGAAGAATTTGCGAGCTGCTTGCCCCAAGGGGATCGATGTAGATTTCGAGAATGTTGGCGGGGCCGTGCTGCAGACGATTTGGCCTTTGATGAATGATTTCGGGCGCGTGTCGGTGTGCGGGTTGATCGCGCATTACAACGATACTTCGCTGGCGCCGGGGCCGAGTTGGCTGTTTCTGCTGGCGCGGAGATTGAAGGTGAGCGGGTTTATCGTGTCGGATCACATGGCGCGGATGGGGGATTTTTTGCGGGATATGTCGGGATGGATGCGCGAGGGGAAGATTAAGTATCGCGAGGATGTGGTGGAGGGGCTCGAGAATGCCCCGGAGGCTTTTCTTGGGCTTTTGAAGGGAAAGAATTTTGGGAAGTTGATTGTCCGGGTGGGGAAATAGGACGAGATTACCGCAGAGACGCTGAGGGCGCAGAGGCCGGAATTTGACGAGGATTATTGGGCAGGTTGAGAGTATATGGAGGCAAGGTCGCTGCGCTTTGTGATTGTGTCGGACCTGGATTCTTTTTGGATTTCGTCGGCTAGTTGGCGAGCTTGCTTGAAATGGTCGGTCGCGTCTGCGGATTTGCCGGAGAGTTGCAGGGTGCGGCCGAGGAGATATTGGGCTTGAGCTTGAATGGCTTTCAGGCCGAGGGTGTCGCTGCGATTGATGGCGTTTTGCAGCTCTTGCTGGGCGTGGGTGAAGTCCTTGAGGTTCATTAGCGCTTCGCCGCGATAGACGGAGCATTCGGCGGCGAGATATTTTGCGCCGAGGGCGTTGGCGTCGTCGCTCAGTTTCTCGAGCGAAGCGGCCGCGGGAGCGAAGCGGCCTTGCTTGACGCTGAGTTTTGCGGCGTTGATTTTCGAAACGAGAATCTGGCGCGCATCGGAAGTGTGCTGGGCCGCCTGCAGGGATTGATCGTACAGTGGACCGGCGGATTTGAAATCGCCGCGATAGTAGAAGTTGTCGCCGAGGAATCCTTGCGCGGCGGCGATGCGCGCGTTGTCTTTGCGCTTCTGCGCGACGCTGAGAGATTCGCTCAGGGCTTTCTGGGCGTCGTCAAATTTTCCAACTTGAGCCAGCGCGTTGCCATAGTCGCTCAAAATTTCGGGAAACCAGCCTTTGTCATCGGGGATGTCGCGCACGGCTTTGACGGCGTCTTCCTCTGAACTGAGAGCCGCGCCGAGCCGGCCTTGATAGCCGTAGAGGACGCCGAGACTGGCGGATTCAATAGCAATACCAAGTTTATCGGAAGATGTGCGACGGAGATCCAGGGCGCTCAAATATTGCGGAACGGCCTGATCGTACTGGCCGAGGCCGGTAAAAGTGTCGCCGAGATTGTGTTTCGTATCAGCGATATCCGAAGGAAATTTCAGCTTCTCCCTGATTTCCAGCGACTGCGAAAAAAATGTGCGCGCGTTCTCGTAATCGCCTTTCGATAAATAAGTGTTGCCGATATTGTTCAGAACCATGCCTTTGTTATTTTCGTCGCCGACATCCACCTCCACCTGCAGCGCTTGTTTGAAAAGTTTCAGCGCGTCATCGTACTGGCCGCGCTCGGTGTAGCACTGGCCAAGATCGTTGAGAACGTCGCCGGTGCCGGCCTTATCGCCAATATCTTTGCGGACGGCCAGCGCGTCGTTGTAATTCTTGAGAGCGAGATCGGATTTGCCCAGAGACAGGTAGGTCGAGCCGATCATTTCGAGGCTGTCGGCGATGCCGCGCTTCAGGCCGAGTTTTTGTTTGATAGCGAGAGAGTCCTGCAGGCTGCGGAGCGCGTCGTCGAGCTTTCCGAGAACGGAATAGGCGACGCCCATGGCCTGGAAAATCTCACCTTTCTCTTCTTCGTTGCCAAGTTCGTTAGCGAGCGTTTGCGCGTGGGTCAGATCGTCGAGGCCGGCTTGGGCGTTGCCGCTTTCGATTTCAGCGCGGCCTTTGGCGCGAATGCCGTTGATACGCTTGGGATCGAGCTCGACGACTTTGGTGAATTGAGCCAGAGCTTTGTCGTATTCGCCGACTTTTTCGTACATGCCGCCAAGATCGAAGAGAACGTCGGCGTCATTCGGCGAGCTTTTTGCAAGATTTTCGTAGGCTTCGATTGCTTTGGGGTAGTTCTTCAGGATGCGCTCGTGGCCGGCTTGAATGAGAAATTTTTCAGGAGCCGGAAGACTGCTGCTTAGAGCTACGGCTTTGCGGGAGGCTTCTTCGGCGTCGTTGTCCTGGCCCAACTTCGAGTAGGTTTGCGCGAGCTGTGAGAATGCTAGGGCGAAATTGGGGTCTGCTTGAACGGCGGAATTAAATTGCTTCGCGGCGTCGAGAAGATTGCCCTGGCGCTGGAGTTGGAGGGCCAGATCATAATCGCGGAGTGCTGGGACCGAGGAAGTGGAAGGTTTGAACGATTGCGCCTGGAGTTCTTTGATGCTGCTGCGGGATAGGGAGAGATTTTTGCGGATATCGCCGGCGAGTTGGTCGAGAGTGTTTTGGATGTCTTTTTCTGCGCCGGATTCGGTGAGCTTGATGGAGTGGCCGCTCTTGACGTCGTCGAGAGTGGCCTCGATGCGAATCTGATCTCCGAGGCGGGCGTAGCGGCCCCAAACGACATCGTCGGCTTTGCTGAGATCGGCGAGGCTGTGAATGGTGGGAGTGTCGAGAGTGGTGTCCGGCGAAATTTTCAGATCGCGGAGCATCTGGCCGACGCGTTCGGAAGAAACCATGCGGAGGCTGGCGGATTCACCGACGCCGGTGCTGAGAACTTCGGCGACGGTTGAGCCGAGCCAGTCGAGCGATTGATCGCCCGAGGCGTTGTGAAAGGGAATGATGGCAAGAGAAACGGCGGGCGCACCCGGTGCGCCGGAATTCGAGGAGCGGTTGAAAAATAAATAGCCGCCCACGCCTAGAAGCACTAAAGCAGCAATTCCGATGCCGATCATTTTCCACGGCAAGGCAGCGGCGGCCGGGGGCTCGACGATTTTCGTCGGGGCCGGCTTCGCACCGCCGCGCCACGCTTCGAAATCAGTCAAAATTTCGCGCGCCGATTGATAGCGGGCCTGCGGATCGATCTCGAGGCACTTCGTAGCGATGTTGCTCAACGCGGAAGGAATCTTGGCGTCCACTTCAATCGGCGGCTTGGCGCGATCGCGCGTGCGCTTGAACATCGTGGCTTGCACGGAGTCGGCTTTGTAGGGCGTTGCGCCGGTGAGGAGCTCGTAGAGAATTACGCCATAGGTGAAAAGATCGGAGCGGGCGTCCACTTTTTCGCCCATGACCTGCTCGGGAGACATGTAATCGGGAGTGCCGACGAGCATGCCGGTCTGCGTCATGGTCATGGCGCCGGGCTCGATGGAGCGGGCGATGCCAAAATCCATGACCGCGGCTTTGCCGGACTTGTCGATCATGATGTTCTGCGGCTTGAGATCGCGATGGACTACGCCTTCGGCATGCGCGGCTTCGAGAGCGAGAGCGACTTGCTCCATGATGCGGACGATTTCTTCGTAGGGGAGTTTGCCCGAGGCGGAGACAAGATTTTTGAGATCTTGTCCCTCAATGAACTCCATGGTGATGAACTTGATGCCGTCGGCTTCGCCGAGATCGAAAATGCGAATAACGTTTTTGTGGGTGATCTGGCGGGCGAGGATCAGCTCTTGCTTGAAGCGGTGCAATATCTCGGGATCGACTGCTAATTCCGGGCGAATCACTTTCAGGGCGACGAAGCGCTCGAGTTCGCGGTCTTTGGCTTTGTAAACTGCGCCCATGCCGCCCTGGCCGAGGAGATTCAGGATTTCGTAGCGCGTGCCGAGGATTGTGCCGGTGGCGATGGGTGCTGAGGTTGCGCCGCCGGCGTTGGGGCTCGACCAGCCGCTCGGGGCGCCGGTGGCTGGAGTTGTCATGTCGGAGGCAAAAGCGATATCAGAGTCTTGCGTTGCGCTGGAAGGAGTCTTCATCGGCGCGGTGACGCCCATGGTTGCGTCATCGGGGGCAAACGGAAGATTGCATTTCTGGCATTGAAGTGCGGTGGCGGGATTCGTGGAATGGCACCGCGGGCATTCCACTGTGTTCGGCGTCATGCGGCGAACGATGCCTTCCAGCCGGGCGGAGATCGCGAGAGAGGCTCAACGCAGCCGGCTAAATTTCGAGGACATGCCATCTTACACCCGTGCCGGGAGGCGATACACGCGGGGCGCGAGCCGGAGTTTCGTTGCGAGCTAGGGCTTGGCGGCGAGGTAGAGGAAGCGGGAGAGGCGCTTTTCGCTGGTGAGCGCATGGACGCAGAGGAGGAATCGCTGCAGACCGGCGAAATTGGATTCTCCTTCGATGCCGGCGAGAGCGGTCTTTCTGCGGGCGCGGGCGTCGTGCCAGCGCTTCGCGATTGCGGAAGCGTTCGCGGTGGTATCGCCGCTGCTTAGAACTTGGAAGCCGGCTTCTTTCAGGAGCCGCTCGTTTTCGCCCTGCGGGACGACTAGAAAGTGCCCAATCGAAGTGCGCGCGGCGAGTTCTTCATTCGACAGTGCGCCGGTGATGACCAGTGCATCGCTGAAAATGATTCGGGCGCGAGGTTTCAGGACGCGGAGGCACTCGCGGAGGAAGCTGGGACGATCGGGAATGTGGCAGAACGCATCGTTGGAATAGATGGCGTCGAAAGTGCCGGGCTCGAATGGAAGGCCTTTTGAGACGTCGTGCTGGAGGAAATTGACTTGATTG
>DAITPO010000059.1:10240-14527 GCA_036833535.1 Candidatus Acidiferrales bacterium
CACACTACTAGGTTGCGCTGAAATTCAAGGCGTGTGATAACTGCGGGCCAATATGACTTTCACCTTGCTGGATTGGGCGGCGATTCTTGCCTACTTTGTGATCACTTTGCTGCTCGGGTTGTATTTCCGGCGGCGTGCGGGGACGAGTACGGAGGATTATTTTGTTTCGGGGCGAAAGGTATCTTGGTGGCTCGCAGGGACATCGATGGTGGCGACTACCTTTGCTGCGGATACGCCACTGGTGGTTGCGGGGATCGTTTATTCGCAGGGGATTGCGGGGAATTGGATCTGGTGGGCGTTTCTGCTGTCGGGAATGATGACGGTGTTTTTCTTTGCGAAATTGTGGCGGCGGTCGGGGTTGATGACGGACGTGCAGTTTGCGGAGATGCGCTATGCGGGAAGACCGGCGGCGTTTTTGCGCGGGTTTCGCGCGGTGTATCTCGGATTGCTGATGAATTGCGTGATTCTGGGCTGGGTTACGCGAGCGATGACGAGCATTGTCTCGACGACCTTGGGGCCGACGATGGCACGGTGGACGTGGCTCGGAGGATTTGCGAATTTTCTGAGCGGGATATTTGGCGCGCCGTTTACAGGGGCGGATGGGCAGGCGCTTGTGGTGTGCATTTTCTTTCTGATTCCGTTCACTGGGCTGTACGTGGCGTTGGGAGGATTGTGGGGAGTTCTTTGGACGGACCTGTTTCAATTCGTGTTGAAGATGGGGATTGTGATTGGCGTGGCTTATTACGCAGTCGCCGCGGCGGGCGGGTTGGGTCCGATGACGGCGAAGATCGAAGCGATGCGCGGGGTGAGCGGAGCTGCCGATCCGCTGGCGTTCTTTCCGGATTTTTCGCGCGGGTTTGCGAGCGAGGCGGTGTGGACGCTGCCGGTGATTACCTTCATCGTTTATCTCGGGATTCAATGGTGGGCGTTCTGGTATCCGGGGGCTGAGCCGGGGGGCGGAGGATACATTGCGCAGCGAATTTTTAGCGCGCGGAGCGAACGTGAAGGGCTTTTTTCGGTGCTCTGGTTCAACATCGCGCATTACGCGCTGCGTCCGTGGCCATGGATTCTAACGGCGCTGGCGGCGATTGTTTTGTATCCGGGATTGGCGCATCCGGAATCGAGCTACATGATGATCGTGAACGAGCACGTGCCGCACGCGTTGCGCGGGGTGATTCTCGCGGGATTTTTGGCGGCGTTCATGTCCACGATTGCCACGCAATTGAATTGGGGAAGCTCGTATCTGGTGGCGGATTTTTACCGGCGATTTTTGAGGCGGGGTGAGAGCGAGCGGCATTACGTGCAGGCATCGCAAGTGGTGACGCTGCTGCTGGTGGTGGCGACGGGTTATGTTTCGGCGCAGCTTGCGTCGATTCGGACGGGATGGCAGGTGGTGCTGGAATTGAGCGCGGGGAGCTGCAGCGTTTATTTGCTGCGATGGTATTGGTGGCGGATCAATGCGTGGAGCGAGATTTCGGCGATGGGTACCTCGTTGTGCGTCGCGGTACTGCTGCGATGGGATGGATTCTGGGCTGCGGTTTTGCACCGGCCGCATTTGTTTGCGGGATCGAGCACGGTGGTGTTTGCGAAGAGCGCGTTGACTACTACGCTGGTTACTACGATTGTGTGGATTGCGGTTACATTTTTGACGCAGCCTGAGCCAGAGGAGACGCTGGAGTCGTTTTATCGCAAGGCGCGTCCGGACTCGCGTGGTTGGCGGCGGATTGCGGCGCGGATGAGTGATGTTCCTGAGACGCACGATCTTGGGAGGAATTTTCGATGTTGGGCGCTTGGGTGTGTGATGGTTTATTGTGCGCTGTTTGGGGTGGGGAAACTATTGCTCGGGCATCCTGGAATTGGGGTGGTGTTGGCGATCCTATCGATTGCGTGCGCTTTGGAATTGTGGCGTGAGTTGCGATGAGATTGGCGCGGGGCGGGCGCAGCAACCAGCGCTCCTACGGGACATCACTTGAGGTGGTGTCGAAAGACGATCGGAGGATTAATTTACAGATATTTTGCGGAGGCGCGACGTTCTGCGGCTACTGCCTCGAGGAGTTTCTCACTTGTGGGCATCATTGCGGGGGGTACGCTTAGTTTCGGCTTGATGCTGGTGGCGATTTGGTCGGCCATGCGGAAGCGGACATCGAAAGGAAGCGCTTCGCGGCGATTGAGAAACGATTCGATCAGCGAGAATTCTTCGTTGGTGAGTTTTTCGGCGCCGTAGCTCACGGCTGAGGGATTCACGGGGGCTTGCCAGAGCGGCCGGAAATCGCGTAGCTCCTGCTCGTGAACTACGATAGTGCCTGCGACGAAGTCGCCGAGGCGCTTGTTCTGGCGGCTGATCAGCGCGCTGACGATTCCCACGCCGTAGAGAAAAACCGGCATTTGATCGACGAGGCGCATGAGATTGCGAGCCACCGCCTCCGACGGCGCGATGGGCCTGCCGGTATCTTTGATAACGCGGATGCGAATGATGCGCTTGCCTGGTGTCTGGCCGTTCCAAACGGCTTCGAAGATGGCGAAATAGCCGATGAAGATCAAGAAAAACGCTACCCATAACAACGCGATCGCCCACGTGGCGCCAGACTCGAACGGAAGCAGCGCGCGAAAGATAACGGCTCCGCCGAAGACGAACACGACGACCGCCACGATTTGGATGAGAGTGTCGAGAGCGAGAGCGAGGAAACGGCTGCCTACTCCGGCGATGTTGAATTCGAGGTCCGTTTGCTCCGGAGTTTCGATGGTAAGCTTGTCGGCGTAGGGGCCCGAATAAGGCGACGAAGATGGCGGCAGCGAAGACATGATCTCTACCCGATGGCTGGAGAAGCGAAAGCCATATTGGTCGCGGCTTGAACTGCTCGTGAATCAATCGCGGGCGCGCGGGATAGCGGCGCTGAGTCACCGCGAGCTGCAGGAACTGGGACTATTATATCGCCAGACGGCGTCGGATCTTGCGGCGGTGCGCGAGGACGTCACCAGCACGCAACTTGCCGCGTATCTTAACCAGTTGCTCGGCCGCGCACATAATCTCATCTACATGGGGCACAAAGCAAAGATCAGCGGGATTGTGCGATTTTATTCGCAGACGTATCCGCAGGTGTTCCGCGAAACGCTGCCGCAGACAACGCTGGCGTTTTTGATTTTTGCCGTGGCGGCGATTGCGGCTTGCGCGGTGACGCTGCGCGATCCGGCGTTTGCGCATCGCGTGCTGGGCGCGCAAATGATGGAGACCATCGAGCGGCGCGAGATGTGGACGCATTCGATTGTGACAATGAAGCCGTTGGCTTCGTCCCGGATCATGACGAACAACCTCTTCGTTGCGTTCGCGGCGTTTGCCTACGGGGTCACGGCCGGTGTGGGCACCATTTGGATGATGCTTTTGAACGGCTTGCTTATTGGCGTAATCGGCGCGGCTACCTGGCATGCGGGAATGGCGGAGCAGCTTTGGAGTTTTGTTGCGCCGCATGGAGTTCTCGAGCTGCCTGCAATTTTTATTGCCGGGGGCGCGGGGCTGGAAATCGCCCGTGGAATGCTTTTCCCCGGGTTATTGCCGCGGCGCGAATCGTTGGCGCGGGCCGGTGGGCGAGCGGCGAAGCTTTTGTTGGGAACAATTCCGTTGCTTTTTGTTGCTGGAATAATTGAAGGATTTCTTTCTCCTTCGGATATGCCCGATTGGACGAAGTTTTTGTTTGCCGGCGTAATGTTTACGGCGCTGGTGGTTTATTTGAATATGGCGCGCAAGCCTCGGCCGACTCCTGCCTACTAACGCTAGAGAAGATTCCGCTCTTTGATATCGAGATATTGGTTCACGATTGAGCTGGCCAACATTCCGGGCATCACTTCTAGGGTGAGGACACCGCGTTGGCGAAGGCTGCGGAGGAGCAAGTCGCGGCGCTGGGCAATTTCCAGTGCGGCGGCGTGGCGGTACATGTCGTCCTTCGTTTGCGGAGTGGCGGCGGCGAGAGCGTTCAAATCCGGTTGCGCCATTGCGGCGAAGAGGACCAGGTGGCGCGAAGTCAGGTGCATGGCGTATTCGATTACGTCGGGAATCGTCGCAGTCTCGGCAAAATCGGTGAGCCAGACGACCAGGCTGCGGCGCTTTTGCGTGGTCAGGAGAGTGCGCGCGGCTCGGCCGTGGTCGGCTTCGAGTACTTCACTCTTCACGCGTGCAAGAGATTCGAGGATGGCGCGAACCTGGCGGACGCCGCGGGCGGCGTTTACATTTTGCTGAATGCGCCGGCCGTAAGCGAGAAGGCCGACGCGATCGCCGCAGTGAATGGCGACCTG
>DAITPO010000059.1:14627-18370 GCA_036833535.1 Candidatus Acidiferrales bacterium
GCTTCTTCGATGTTGGGCAGGACGCAAACGACTTGCGACGTCTCGGCAATGGCCCAGCGCTCGGCGAGGCGCATCGCGCTTTGATAGCGGATGAATGTGCGGCCCAAGCGCACGTCGCCGCGCTCGCTGGGAAGAATTGCATACTCGGCGCTGGCGGTGCGATTGCTGCGGACGAAAAGCTCGAGTGTTGGCGGCTCGAGGCGCAGTTGCGGCCGCGTTTCGTCGACGATGCGCGCGTGAACCGCCAGCTGTCCGGTATTTCTCAGCTCGATCGTGATGGAGCTGGGGACGGCCAGCGCTGGACGCAATCTCCAGACGCGATGCAGTTCGAGTTGGGCGGCGCGCGGGAGTTGGTGCAGATCCCAGAACCACGCGACCAACAGAAGAGCATCCCACAGGAACATGGCCACGATTAATCGAGGCAGCCACCAGGCCGGGACGAGCCATGCGAGGCCGAGCAGCAGTGCGACGAAAAATCGCGAGCCGAAGCCGAACGAGATTTTCCCGTTGGCGCGCGCTGCCGCCACGGCTGGTGGCGGAACTAGCGGCGTCTCGGTCATTACTTTGGAACCTGCACGGCGGCGAGAACTTCGGCGACAGCGCGATCGGCGGTAAGACCTTCGAGATCGGCTTCGGGCTTGAGCAAGATGCGGTGACGAAGTACCGCGGGAGCCGCGGATTTTACGTCGTCGGGTATGAGGAAATCGCGGCCTTCCATGCCTGCAAGCGCGCGGGCGACGGTGAAAAGTCCGATGGCGGCGCGGGGACTTGCACCGAGAGAGATAGCCGGGAAATCGCGCGTGCGACGGACGAGATTGACAAGGTAAGTGTAAAGCGCCGGCTCCACGCGGACCTTTGAAATTTCCTGGCGCGCTGCATCCAAAATGCTTCGGTCGATCGGCGTGATCGGAATCTCATCCAGGCGGCGCGGATCGATTCCTTGTTCGTAACGCGCGAGAATTTCGGCTTCTTCTTTTTCGGAAGGGTAGGCGACGCGAATTTTCAGCAGAAAGCGATCAAGTTGCGCTTCGGGAAGAGGGTAAGTACCTTCGAATTCGATAGGATTTTGCGTGGCGAGAACGGTGAAATCGGATGAAAGAGGATAACGCGTGCCGTCAATCGTGACTTGACGCTCTTCCATGGATTCGAGCAGGGCGGCTTGGGTGCGCGGCGACGTGCGATTGATCTCATCGACGAGCAGGAGATCGGTGAACACTGGGCCGCGATGAAGCGAAAACGTGCTGCTGGACATATTGAAGATGTTTGTGCCGATCACGTCGGCGGGCATCAAATCAGCGGTGCACTGGATGCGCTGAAAGCCGAGGCCGCAGATGCGTGCCAGAGTTTTCACCGCTAGCGTCTTGCCGATTCCGGGAACGCCTTCCATCAGCGCGTGTCCGCCGCAGACGAGGACGAGCACGAGCTGATCGATCACTTCGCGCTGCCCGATCATGACTTTTGCGAATTCGCTGCGGATGTGCGCGGCCAGGCGTGAGAGATTTTCCACGGTCAGATTTTCTCCTGAGATCTGCGGCGTTTCAATCCGAACTGCTCTTCGTATTCCTCGAGGCGCTGAACAAGGGCGAAAGCATCGGCGGCAGGGACTCTAGCCGCGCGGCTAGCCGCCGCAGCGCGCTGCATGGTGCGGACGAATTCGACGCCGTTGGCACCTAGCCGCTGCGAGACAGCCTGGCCGAGTTCAGTGTCCGAGCCGGTGGATGAAAGGCGCAACTGGCGGCTCAGCGAGGAGCGCAGGCGCTGGTACACAATTCCGACTACGGCCGGCTCAGCGTGAGCGCGTTGGTATAAGCCTGCGAGCGTGTCGACGAACTCCAGCGGCGAGAGGCGCGAAACTATCGGGGGAACGGCAATCGGCCCGCTGCGTCGGGCGAACGTGAAGATCACTGCGATTCCGATAATGCCGATTTGCAGAATACCCCAGGGCAGGGGCGTCTTGCCGATATAGGCGGCGAGCGAGTTGCGCTCACCGTGGAAATACTCGTCCCAATAAATGTCCGGCTGTTCATCGGCGCCGGCTGCAGGATCGCTGACGGCATCGAGAAACAACTCGAGATTGTTCTCGCGCAGAAGTCCGGCGTTTGTGAGCGGCGTCGCTCCGGCCCACCATAGAAACGTGCCCTTGCCGATTCGCCAGCTTAGGACCACCGGTTTGGATGTGTCGCCGTAAAGCTGGAATTGGGAATCGTTGAGTTCGAGCCATTCCGCTTCCGGGCGCATGATAATTTTCGGCGCGCCGCGGGTGAAGCCGCTCGGCACGTTGGCCCCGAAAGTTTCAGGTTCGAGCGATTCCTCCGACGGGGTCGCGATCGCCTCTTGGAAAAAAGCGCCGGCCCCCGGCCCGGTGAAGAGGATGCGTCCGCCTTTTTTCACGAATTGCAGCAGCGCGGTCTGCTCTCCAGTGGCCGGCGTCTGAGTTGGATCGGCGATGATCAGGACGGAATCTTCGGGATCTTCCGGGAGTTCGGTGGGCGGGGCCTCCCAGCGCGAGACGTTGCGATGCATTTCTTGGAGCAGCGAGTAGGCTGCAAGCGCGCCGCCGGAATCCGATGCGTAGGTGGACGGAGTGGATTCGCCGCGCTGCGTAGCTTCGGGCGAGATCAACGAGACGAGAAGCACCAGAACGAACAGGACGAAGCCTGTGATGGTGAGAATTTTGCGATCCGATGCGGCTAGGACACCCGGCATCCGAGTTCCTCGGCCTGGCGCAGGCAATCTTGAAAATCGGTTGGGCCGGCGGCGCGGTGGCCGTACCAGATGCGCTCGAGGCAGGCAGTGAGCGCGGCGAGAGATTCACGCTGCTGGGTGGTTGCGTGGATGACGTTGGCGGCCGGATCGCCAAGAACGCGGAGAGACTCGCGCGGCGTGCGAGAGGGATCGGGGGCGAGTGCGCCAATTGTTTCGAGGCGCGAGACGCCGGCCCAGTAAGTTGAGTGGACGGCCTCGCGAAAATCACCTCGCGCGGCTGCTTCTCGCGCCGCGCGTATCCATCCCTGCCAGGGGCGGCGGGATGCGACCGTCGCGATTTTCTCGATGGATTCGAGCTTGGCGCTTCTGGCCCAAAAGCGGAAGAGCATCATGGCCAACCAGCCGACGACAGCGGCGACGATCAGCCAGAAAAACGTCTCCGTGGCGATGGGATGGCGGCCGAGCCCGCCGAACAGCCAGACGAATAGGCGCGTGATCCATTCGTTGATTTTGCGCCGCAGCAGATTGCGGGGATTGGGCGCGCCGATTCCGCCAAATTCGCGTCGGGCGAGAATTTGTTGAGCCTTATCGCGCGCGGCGGAATCTTGCGGCTGTTGCCGAGCGGAATAGTTCTCGACTTGTTGGCGCAGATCGGAGAGCCAGGCGCGAGCGGCATCCAGGTTGTCGGTTCGCGCAGAGCGATCGCCCTCGGCGTTGCGCAAGATTGAGGTCAGCGGATGGCTGGGAATCGAGTAGTGGCCCTCCGGCGATTCGACTTCCCAGGAATCGGGGAGGGACGTGCGCACGGCAGCAATTTGTTCGGCGGAGATGTGCTTCGAATCCAGGCGGCTCTTGAGATTGCCTAGTTCGACGGCAAACGCCGCAGGAGTGCGGGGCGCACTCTGACCGGCTGACATGGCATGTGCGAAGTCCTGCGCATTCAAATCGCAGGAAAGCGCGAGTAGCGCCAGTAGCGCGAGTGCAAACCGTGCAGGGAATCGCGTCATGGGCCGTGCCGATTTCCTCCGGGCGTCTCC
>DAITPO010000059.1:18470-19863 GCA_036833535.1 Candidatus Acidiferrales bacterium
ATCGCCCCGCACTCGCCGGAACGACTCCGCGATGGTGATCGAGCGGCCGAGGTAGAGCTCCGAAACGGCGATAATAGTGGCGCCTTGCGTGAGAAGCAGGACGATCAACCCGACTACGAGACCCAGCATCGCCAGGACAGCATACGCGACGAGTCCTCCCACCATCTGCGTGGATGGAACCGGAGCCCTGGGCGAGGTGCCGCCTAAACCGAGGCCACCCATGGGAATCAGCACGAAAACTTGCGCCAAATTCAGAACGAGTACGAGAACGCGCGGAATCGCGGAAATGCCAACAAAGAGCATGAAATAGCTGCGGTAGAGCGTGAACGTGCGGTCCAGGATTTCGCCGAGCGAAAGAGGGCGCAGGTCGAACGTGTTCATCGCAGTCTCCGCGGTGACGCGTGGTCGGGTGTTAGCTCGCCGGGCACTTTATCAGAGATTTAGCCGAAGCGAAATTGGGCACCGGGTCACAGTTTCGAGCCCTGCCCGCAACGCGGTGGCCACGTTGGTCAGAAAGCCGATAGCGACGATAGATATTTCGCCGGGATTGGCGCGGGCCCGCGGCCATGGATCACCTCTTTTGCGGCGACCGCTGAACGAGATTTTCCGGCTCCGGGTTCCGAGTCCCACGTCAGTTTGGCGCGAATATTCGCGGGCACCGCGATTTTCGACGATTGCATTCTCCACTGCCGCAGGGGAAAATACCGGCGTTCGTATTTGAATCAGTGCCTGGCTGCGCTGCGCGGCTCCGGGAAAAAATCGAGGGGGTATCGGTGGATGAAAAGAAACGCGACCTGGAACTGGGGATGGGCCGCGCGATTACGCGCCGCGATTTTCTCAATGGATTCAGCGTCGCTGTAGGAAGCTCCCTCGTTTTACCTCATTCCCGATGGTTTGAGGCTTTCGGCCTTCCGCAATCCCCATTTGATCCTGAAAAAGATCCGCATTATTACCCGCCATCTCTTACGGGAATGCGCGGAAGCTACGACGGATCGTTCGAAGTGGCACACGCGTTGCGCGACGGCGAAGAATTCGCCGCTCCAACTCCGGACAAAGAGAACTACGATCTCGTGATCGTCGGCGGCGGCCTCAGTGGACTCGCGGCGGCTTATTTCTACCGGAAACATGCGGGAGCGAGTGCGCGCATTCTTATTCTCGACAATCACGACGATTTTGGAGGGCACGCCAAGCGGAACGAATTCCAGGTTGGTGACCGCTTCTTGATTGGCTATGGCGGGACGCAATCGATTGCCGGGCCGAAGCGCTACAGTGCGGAAGCCATGGGCTTGCTGCGCGAATTGGGTGTTGACGTCGAACGCTTCAAACAGTACTTCGATTCGAAGTTCTTTGAATCCCGCGGACTCTCTCGCGGCGTATTTTTCTCGAAAGAAGT
>DAITPO010000060.1:0-6590 GCA_036833535.1 Candidatus Acidiferrales bacterium
GGGACGGAGTTGAGGCAGGCGTCGTCGGCGGCGCGGGGGGAGTAGGGGACGCGGCGGTGCCTTTGGCTTTCCGTGGTGGGCGATTGAGCGGTGAGGTCCTTAGGCCAAAAGGCGGCCTCAGGATGACAGCGATTATTACTCGGCCTCAGTGTGACAGTGTTTTTGTCTGGCGGTAGAAAAACGACAGCGGAAACGGGAGATTACTTCATGAAGATTGGGTTGCTGTGCGGGCGAGAGTTCAGCTTTCCTCCGGCATTTATCGAGCGCGTGAACCAGATGGGGAAGACGGAGGGCGTGACCGCGGAATTCGTGAAATTGGGCGGGACGCGCATGGGAGAGGCAGCGGAGTATCGCGTGATTGTCGATCGCATTTCGCACGAGGTGGAGTATTACCGCGGATATTTGAAGCATGCGGTGCTGCAGGGGACTTACGTCATCAACAATCCTTTTTGGTGGACGGCGGACGATAAATTTTTCAATTACTCGGTGATGAGCAAATTGGGGATTGCGATTCCGAAGACGATTTTGCTGCCGCAGAAGGGTTATCCGGCGGATGTGGATATAAATTCGGAGTCGCTGCGGAATTTGACTTATCCGATGGATTGGGATGGATTGCTCGATTACGTGGGACGGCCGGCGATTTTGAAACCGTTTTCGGGCGGCGGATGGAAGCATGTGTACAAGGTGCATAACCGCGAGGAATTGATTGCGGCTTATGACGGGACTTCGCCTTATTGCATGACTTTGCAGCAGTTCATTAATTTCGATCAGTATGTGCGCTGCTTCACTTTCGGGAAGGCCGAGATCATTCCGGTGGCTTACGATCCGAAAGAGCGGAAATACAACGTCATTCACAATTATCTTTCACCGCAGCTGGGCGATCGCATCGTGCACGACGCGCGGACGATCAATCAGGCGCTGGGGTACGAGATGAATACGATTGAGTTTGCGGTGGAGAATGGCGTGCCTTACGCGATCGATTTTCTGAATCCGGCGCCGGATTTCGAGCGCGACCGGATCACCGAATTTTATTTCAATGAGGTGGTGGCGCAGATGGCGAAGCTGGTGATTGACCGCGCCGTGCATGGCTCACCTTCGAATCCGTGGCCGCGCTGGGAGGAGATGCTGGGGATTGGACGGCCGAATGGATTTGTGGGGGCGCCTGGCGCTAGCAGTGCTGGGACGCCGATGATTGCGCGTGCGGCAGGGGCGTGGGATTGATGGCTTCGGGGGCAGCGCCGATGGGAGCGGATGGCGTGGCTTCGCCGGCCGACGTGTGGCATTCGTTGTTGCGGCCGGATGTCGAGCTGCAGGCAGCTTACTGCGCTGAGATTGCGGCGAAGATGCGGGCGCGGAAATTGACGTTTGGCGAGCGGATTCATTCGCCGTTCCTGCGGCCGTTTTTTCTGGATGAGCGCGATGATGCGCGCGTGCGCGTGGTGGCGGAGACGATTGCGGGATTGGGCGAGCGCGTTGTCGAAGCTGCTATGAAGTCGCCCGAGTTGCTGGCGCAATTTGGATTGCGGCCGGAGGAAGAGCGGCTTGTGGCGATCGAGCCTGGATATGCGCGGGCCTCGACGGCTTCGCGATTGGACGCGTTTCTGCTGCCTGATTCTTTGCAATTTGCGGAGTACAACGCGGAATCGCCTGCGGGGCTGGGTTATTCGGAGACGCTGGGGGAAGTTTTCGCGGAGATGCCGGTGATGAGCCGGTTTCGCGAAACTTTTCGGACGCGGACTTATCCTTTGATGGCTTCGATTTTGGAGGCCTTGCTGGCTAGCTATCGCGATTGGGGCGGGACGGCGTCGCCGCCGCAGATTGCGATTGTGGATTGGCGCGGGGTGCCGACTTGGAGTGAGTTTGAGATTTTGCAGGCGCGGTTTGAGAAATTGGGCGTGCCGACGCTGGTGTGCGAGCCGAGCGATTTGATTTTTGACGGGAAGACGCTGGCGGCGCAGGGGAAGAAAATTGATTTGGTTTACCGGCGCGTTTTGATCAACGACATATTGGCGCGGCCGGCGGAGTGCGAGGCTTTGGTGAAGGCTTACGAGGCGCGGGCAGTGTGTGTGGCGAATACTTTCCGGTGCAAGATACCGCATAAGAAGGCTTTTTTTGCGGTTTTGACGGATGAGAGGAATCGCGAGATTTTTTCGATGGAGGAGCGCGAATTGATCCGGCGGCATGTTCCTTGGACGCGATTGGTGGCGGATGTGCGGAGTACGCGGGCTGGGGAGGCGATTGGGTTGCTCGAGTATGTGCGCGGGCGGCGGGAAAATTTTGTTTTGAAGCCGAATGATGAATATGGCGGGGCGGGAGTGATGTTGGGGTGGGAGGTGGATGCGGCGGGTTGGGACGCGGCGCTGGAGAAAGCGGTGGCGGCGCCGGCGGGATCTTGGGTGGTGCAGGAGAAGATTGCTGTGCGGCGCGAAGTGTTTCCTTATGTGGAGGGCGGGGTTGTGACGATGCGGGATATGTTGGTGGATTTTGCGCCGTATTTATTTCGCGGGAAGATGAGCGGATTTTTGACGCGGTTGAGTTCGACGGGGTTGGCGAACGTGACGTCGGGTGGGGGGCAGGTGCCTTCGTTTGTGGTGGAGAGAATGGTTGGGACATAAGAGGGAAAAGTCAAAAGCCCCACGCGCAAAACCGGCTCATGGGGCACCCTGTGTTCGGAAACTTCGGGCTCCTCGCTGCGTTCGGGATCTCGTTTGGGCGATTGACGACAGAGTTGGCGATACGAACGGTTCGCTCGACGGGAATAAATAATCCAAATAGAATGATTGAATATGTCGCCTATTGTTCTTGATTCGGTGAATCCGGAATTGATGGATGGGGCGCGGAACGCCGTGGAGACTTGTCTTGCGGTGATGCCGGGGGAGCGCGTGGTTTTGATATTTGATGAGCCTTCGCGGGAGGTGGCGGCTTCGTTGGCGGCGGCGCTTGAGAATCGCGGGGCGAATTGGCAGGGATTTTGCGTGGAGGATTATTCGCCGCGGCCGTTGGTGGATGCGCCGGCGCCGGTTTTGGATGCGCTCGAGACTGCGGATGCGGGGATACTTTGCTTTCAGCCTTTGATTGGGGAATTGACGGCGCGGCGGCAGATTGTGGGGATTGTCGAGCGGCGGCGGATACGTTATGCGCACATGGTGAGCGTTACCCCGCAGATTATGCAGGAGGGGATGCGGGCGGATTACCGCAAGGTGGATCGTTTGAGCGATCGTTTGCGCGACCGGATGCGGTCGGCGAATTTGCTGCGCGTTTCGACGAAGGGCGGGACTTCGATTACGGCGACGTTTGATCGGTCGCTGGATTGGGTGAAGACCAGCGGGTTGATCAGCACGCGGTATTGGTCGAATTTGCCGGCTGGGGAAGTTTTTACTACGCCGAAGAGTGTGGATGGGACATTTGTTTGCGATGGGACTGCGGGCGATCATTTCAATGCGAAGTATGGGAGCTTGCGGGATACGCCGATGGTGCTGGAGATCGCCGGGGCGCGATTGAAGTCGGTGCGCTGCGACCGGAAGGATTTGGAAGAGGAATTTTGGAATTATTGCCATACGGATGAGAATAGCGATCGCATTGGGGAATTGGCGTTCGGGACGAATTTGGGGTTGAGCGAGATGATCGGGGTTTTGTTGCAGGATGAGAAGTTGCCGGGAGTGCATATTGCGTTTGGGGATCCTTATGGGTCGCAGACGCATGCGGATTGGTCGTCGGTGACGCATGTGGATGTGTTGACGCGGAATTGCGATGTTTGGATTGATGAGGATCAGGTGATTCGGAAGGGGCGGTATGTGTTGAGTTTGTTTGGGATGGAGTGAATCGGGCGACCTTGCGCGAGAGATTCTTCAGGCAAACAGCAATCTCAAATTTCAGATTTGAGATTTCAGATGAAACGCGAAGAGGGATTCTTTGTCCCCGTGGTTGAGGCATATGGCGCGCATTCTCGCGGGGGTTACGCGGGCGGGCGCAGCAAGCGGCGCCCCTACGGAACATGGGTTTGGGTCCGCGCTCGGGTTGAGGAGTTGGTTGGACTTGTGGTCGTCGGATGCCGGCGGGACGCCGGCGCTACTAGAAGAGACGGCTGATGTATTCGCGCATTTGATGTTTCCAATACGGCCAGTCGTGGCCGCCTTGTTCGCGCCAATCGTCTAGGTGATGCGGGATTCCTTTTGTGCTTAGCAGATGGGCTAGATGACGGCTGGGGCCGCTGTTTTCCCAGGGGCCGTGGCCTGTGGCCAGGTGGATGTCGCAGGTGGAGAGTTGATTTAGGATCCACGGATCGTTGAGATTGGGGACGTAATCTACCGGATTATTGAAATAGAAATTGTCGTCGTATAGGCCGTTCATGAAGCTGCGCATGTCGTATTGGCCGGAGAGGCCGAAGCAGCGCTTGATTACGTCGGGATGCTTGAGGAGCGTGTTGACGGCTTGATAGGCGCCCAGAGATGCGCCGAAGGTGGAGATGCCGATGCCTGGAGTGCGGCAGCTATCCCAGATGAACGGAACTACCTCTTCGCGGATGTAGGAATCGAACATGGCTTGGACATCGCTGCGGTGGAACGGGTGCGCGCCCTTGTTGTAGAAGCCTTCGCCGCTTACTGTGCCTGCAGAGAACCATTTCACTTTACCGGCTTCAATCAAATCGCCTAGCGCGGCGATCATTCCTTGGTTTTCGTATTCCCATTCATCGCCGCCGCTGGTGGGGAAGGAAAGGAGCGGGGGGCCCCAGTGGCCGTAGACGAGGACGGTCATGTCGTGGCCGAGCCGGGACGAGAACCAGCGATGGTATTCGCGATTTATGGGCATGAGCGGGGGGATATATTAATCGTTTTGGGAGGATACGCACGTACTTTTCGCAGCGAGACGGCCGCTCGAGACTGGCGAGAGAGATCCTTCATCCGCCTAGGCGGATTCAGGATGACAGTGAAAAGTTTCGCGCCGCAAACTGCGCGGCTTGGCAAAAATGCTTGGTTTCACCTTGATTGAAGTGGTGTGAGCCCGTATGCTACTACGTTCGTTGGGCCGGGTCAGGGGGACACTTCAGTTTCGTTGTGGAACTGTGCGCTGTTCCGATTTCGCCTCGACTTGGCTCGTTAAAAGCGGCTTGTGTGCCGATATTGAAGGCGACGAGTCGCTCGTCAAGAGCAGACCTTCGCAGTTCGTGCTCGTGGACCATGAAACATCAGCCGTCTGTACGGATGGAATCGCACCTTGGAACCTGAGGGTCTTCAATCTAGTGCGGCGGCGGGCCACGGCGCGCCAATCCTAGGGCCGGGGTACACGGCCGGCACCGTCACCGACAAAATCAGCGCGATCGTGCTGGGGCAGAGGCGGCGGCGCGGCTGGTTCTTCGGCTTCGCCATCTCGTTCGCGCTGCTGATGATGTTTCTGTACGCGGTGACTTGGCTGCTGGCGGTCGGCGTGGGGATATGGGGCATCAATATTCCCGTCGGCTGGGGCTTTGCGATCGTCAATTTCGTCTGGTGGATTGGAATCGGGCACGCCGGGACGCTGATTTCCGCGATTCTTCTTCTGTTGCGTCAGAAATGGCGCACCTCGATCAATCGATTTGCCGAGGCCATGACGCTGTTTGCGGTGGCTTGCGCGGGGATGTTTCCGCTGCTGCATATGGGGCGTCCGTGGCTTGCTTACTGGATGTTTCCTTATCCCAACACGATGGGGACGTGGCCGCAATTTCGCAGCCCACTGGTTTGGGATGTGTTCGCGGTATCGACTTACGCGACTGTGTCGCTGCTGTTCTGGTTTGTGGGCTTGATTCCGGACTTGGCGACATTGCGCGACCGGGCTCGCAGCCGGATCAAGCAGGTTTTGTACGGAATTTTGGCGATGGGTTGGAGAGGGTCGGCGGTGCACTGGCATCGGTATGAGATGGCATCGCTGCTGCTCGCGGGGCTGGCTACGCCGCTGGTGGTTTCCGTGCACACGGTGGTGAGCTTCGACTTTGCCGCGGCGGTGGTTCCCGGCTGGCACACTACGATTTTTCCGCCTTACTTTGTGGCCGGCGCGATTTATTCGGGCTTTGCGATGGTAATGACGCTTTCGATTCCCATTCGCAAATTCTATGGATTGGAAGATTTCATCACCATGCGGCATCTGGAGAATATGGCCAAGGTGATGCTGGCTACGGGATTGATCGTGGCTTACGGCTACATGATGGAGACGTTTACGGCATTTTACAGCGGGAACACTTATGAGCGGTTCGCGTTTGTGAATCGCATGACGGGGCCTTACTGGATGACGTATTGGTCGCTGATTCTTTGCAATATTGCGATTCCGCAATTGATGTGGATCAAGAAGATTCGAACGACGGTGTGGTCGCTGTTCGTGATTTCTTTGATTGTGAATGTGGGGATGTGGCTCGAGCGATTTGTGATCGTGGTGGTGAGTTTGCATCGGGATTTCTTGCCGTCGTCGTGGGGGATGTATTACCCGACGCGGTGGGATTGGATGACGTTTATCGGATCGATTGGGTTGTTTTTGACGTTGCTGTTTTTGTTCATTCGTTATTTGCCGGTGATTTCGATTTCGGAGATGCGGGTTTTGGTGGAGGAGGAAGAGAAGAAGTA
>DAITPO010000060.1:6690-10019 GCA_036833535.1 Candidatus Acidiferrales bacterium
AGCACGAATTTGATTTCGCGGCTGAGCATTTATGGCTCGGCGTTCATTATCGCTGCGCTTGGGTATGTGGTGTATGCGGTTAGCGGATCGTCTTACATGACCGACGTGAACGTGGCGAGGGATCAGCCGGTGCCGTTCAGCCACAAGCATCATGTGGGCGAATTGGGCGTGGATTGCCGGTATTGCCATACGTCGGTGGAGGAATCGTCGTTTGCGGGATTGCCGCCGACGCAGACTTGCATGACTTGCCATTCGCAGATTTGGACGAAGGCGCCGATTTTGGAGCCGGTGCGGGCGAGCTATCGCGATGATAAATCGATC
The DNA here is from genome assembly GCA_036833535.1 of Candidatus Acidiferrales bacterium. GTDB lineage: Bacteria > Acidobacteriota > Terriglobia > Acidiferrales > UBA7541 > Palsa-147. Next base: position 7,012 of record DAITPO010000060.1, read on the forward strand.
GAATGGACGCGGGTGAATGCGCTGCCGGATTTCGTCTATTTCAATCACAGCATTCACGTGGCGAAGGGCGTGGGCTGCACGACTTGCCATGGGCCGATGCAGGAGATGCCGTTGACCTGGGCGGCGAATACGCTGCAGATGTCGTGGTGTTTGGGGTGCCATCGGGAGCCGGAGAAGTATGTGCGGCCGAAGGAGTATGTGTTCAGCGTGACGTATGAGGCGCCGGCGAATCAGGTGGAGTTGGGGCGGAAATTGGTGAAGGAATACAAGATTCGGAGTTTGACGGATTGTTCGACGTGCCATCGATGAGGGTGGGGCGGCGCGAGATTGAAGAATCCGGGTTTATTGCGGTGGGTGGTCCGCGCGTGATGGTGCCTTTGGGGGGATTAGTGCTCGTCAGAAGCCGGCGGGACGCCAGCGGTACGGGGATCGTGCCCTGACAAGAAAATGAGCGACTTATTCAAAATTTTAGGTGAGCAGCGGCCGCGCGATGGCGCGGCGAATCGTACTCGGCCTACAGCGCACGAGGATCATGAGGAGAAGTTTGCTCCGGTGGCACCGGTATCGGAGCAGCCGGTGGATTTTGCGGCTATTCGGGCGAAATTGGCTTCTAGTCATGGGAAGAGATTTTGGCAGAGTCTCGAGGAATTGGCTGGGACGCCGGAGTATGAGGTGTTTGTGCATCACGAGTTTCCGCATGATCCGGAGAAGGAGCCGGCTGAAGAGGCGGGGAGTTCGAGACTTCCGCGGCGGGACATTTTGAAATTGATGGCGGCTTCGGCGGCGCTTTCTGGTTTGAGCGCTTGCACGAAATTGCCGGCGCAGAAGATTGTGCCTTACGTGAAAGCGCCCGAGGAGATCATTCCGGGCAAGCCGCTTTTTTATGCGACTGCGATGCCGGATGCGCGCGGGGCGATGGGGTTGCTCGTTGAGAGCCACATGGGGCGGCCTACGAAGGTGGAAGGGAATTTGGAGCATCCGGGAAGTTTGGGGGCGACGGATATTTTCGCCCAGGCTTCGGTTTTGACGCTTTACGACCCGGATCGTTCGCAGGTGGTGATGCGTGAAGGGCGCATCAGCGATTGGGCGGCTTTCTTGACGGCTATCGCGAACGTGCGCGCGGATTGGCAAAGCTCGAAGGGCGCGGGGCTGCGGATTTTGAGCGATGCGAGCACTTCGCCGACGCTTGGGGCGCAGATGACGGCGCTGCTGGCGCTTTATCCTGAGGCGAAGTGGTACGTGCACGAGCCTTGCGGGCCTTACAACGCGCGCGAAGGAGCGAAGCTGGCGTTTGGGCGGAATGTGAATTGCGTTTACCGGCTGGAGCAGGCGGACGTCATTTTGTCGCTCGATGCGGATTTTCTTTACGACGGGCCGCGAGCGGTGCGTTACGCGCGGGAGTTTGCGGATCGGCGGAGGATTTCGGGGCCGCAGTCGGGGATGAACCGGTTGTACGTGGTGGAGAGCACGCCTACGAATACGGGGGCGATGGCGGATCATCGGTTGCCGGTGCGTTGCCGGGAGATTGATGGATTTGCGCGGGCGCTGGGCGCGGCGCTGGGCGTTGGCGTTTCGGGCGGACATGCGGCGCCGGAGGGCGTGCCGGAAAAATGGATGGCGGCGCTGGTGCGGGATTTGCAGAAGCATCGCGGGTCGAGCTTGATTGTGGCGGGAGATTCGCAGCCGCCGGCAGTTCATACGTTGGCGCACGCGATGAATCAGGCGCTGGGGAATGCGGGCAAGACGGTCGTTTATACGGATGCGATCGAGGTTACGGCGGACACGGACGGCATGGCGAAATTGGCGAAGGAAATTGACGCGGGTGCGGTGAAGACGCTGGTGATTTTGGGCAGCAATCCCGTGTATACAGCGGCGACGGACGTGGATTTCACGCAGAAGTTCGGGAAAGTTCCGCTGCGGATTCATTTTGGGCTTTATCGCGATGAGACGGCGGAGCTTTGCCACTGGCACGTTCCTGAGGCGCATTTCCTGGAATCGTGGAGCGATGCGCGGGGGTATGACGGAACTGTCGGGATCGTGCAGCCGCTGATTGCGCCGCTCTATGACGGCAAATCGATGCACGAGATGTTGGCTGTGTTGGCGGGGAAGGCGGGAGTTTCGGCGCACGATATTGTGCGCGATTACTGGAAGGGCCAGCGGCCGGCGAAACAGAGCGACAAGCAATTCGAGGATTTCTGGGAGACTACGCTGCATGACGGCGTGATGGCGGGGTCGGCGCTGCCGCCGCGGGCTTTGCCGGTGAATTTTGATTTTGCGAAGTTGCCTGCTAGCCAGAGCGCAGGAGGGATTGAAGTTGTCTTCCGGCCGGACCCGACGATTGGAGATGGGCGGCACGCGAATAACGGTTGGTTGCAGGAGTTGCCGAAGCCTTTGACGAAATTGACCTGGGACAACGCCATCATGCTGGCGCCTGCTACGGCGGAGCGGTTGGCAAAAGAGATGGGGTTGTCAGGGCTCGTGAACGGCGATCTTGTGGAGTTGGGATTGGAAGACCGGAAAATTACCGGGCCGATCTGGATTATGCCGGGGCACGCGAAGGATTCGGTGACGGTTTATCTCGGTTACGGGCGCAAGCGGGCCGGGCACGTGGGGAATGATGCGGGATTCGACGTGTATCCGCTGCGGGCGACGTCGGCGATGTGGTCGGGCACGGGATTGCTGATCAGCAAGGCTGGCGGGCGGCAGTCGCTGGCGACCACGCAGCATCATCACGCGATTGATCGCGGCGGGGAGAAGGTGGAAGAGGAGAGCGTGACGGCGCTGGAGCGTGAGATTGTGCGCGTGGGGACGCTTGGGGAATATCGCAACGATCCGAATTTCGCGAAGGATCCGGTGGACGCGACTTCGCGGGACCTGACGCTTTATCCCAATTACGAATACAGCGGCTACGCCTGGGGAATGACGATTGATCTGAATAGCTGCACGGGTTGCGGGGCGTGCGTGGTGGCTTGCCAGTCGGAGAACAATATTCCGGTGGTCGGCAAGGA
>DAITPO010000060.1:10119-12207 GCA_036833535.1 Candidatus Acidiferrales bacterium
ACGGCTTGCGAGGCGGTGTGTCCTTCGCGGGCGATTGTGTTTGGGAATATCAATGATGCGAATAGCCGAGTGGCGAAATTGAAGGGGCAGTCCCGGAATTACAGTTTGGTGGCGGATTTGAATACGCGGCCGAGGACGACATATTTGGCGCGATTGAGGAATCCGAATCCGGAGATTGCGGAGGGGTAGGGAATTCAAGAACCCCACGCGCAACTGCGGCGCATGGGCACCCAACGGCAAGAGGGCCGAAAAGAAAGAGGGCGCAGCAAGCGACGCCCCTACGAACGGCAGATTCGATGACCGAGTCAATTGGGTTTCGATTGGTTGACTGATGAAGAAGAAGCCGATTTACGGGTTGTTGGCTGAGTTTGAGACGCCGGAGGAGCTTTTGGCTGCGGCGGAGCGGGCGCAGCATGAGGGTTATCGGCGGATGGATGCGTTTACGCCTATGCCTGTGGAGGGCTTGGCCGAGGCTGTGGGATTCCACCATACGAATTTGCCGCTTGTTGTTTTCATCGGCGGATTGCTTGGGTGCTTGGGCGGATTCTTTTTGCAGTATTACCCGAACGTGATTGGGTTTCCGCTGAATATTGCGGGGAAGCCGCATAACAGTTGGCCGGCGTTTATTCCGATTACGTTTGAGATGACGGTGCTGGGAGCGGCCCTGGCGGCGGTGTTTGGGATGCTGGCGATGAACGGGCTGCCTACGCCTTATCACCCGGTTTTCAATGTGCCGCGATTTGCGCTGGCTACGCGCGACCGGTTTTTTCTTTGCATCAAGGCGCGCGACGCGAAATTTGATTTGGCTAGGACGAAACAGTTTCTGGAGACCTTGAAGGCGCATGGAGTCTATGAAATCGAGGCTTGATTTCGGCGGACGCTGGAGTGCGCGCGTGTCGCGGCGATTGCGGTGCGCGGCGTGCTTTGCGGCCGTATTGGCGGCGGGGGCGCTTGGCGGCTGCCGGCTCGATATGCATTTGCAGCCGAGATATAACCCGTACGATCCGAGCGATTTTTTCAGCGATGGGCGGTCGGCGCGGCAGCCGGTGGCGGGAACCGTGGCGCGCGGGGAATTGCGGATTGACGAGCAGCTTTATACCGGCAAAGTGGACGGGAAACTGGCGGACACGTTTCCGTTTCCGATTACAGCGAACGATATTTTGCGCGGGCAGCAGCGCTACAACATTTATTGCAGCCCTTGCCACGACTATACCGGGAGCGGGCGGGGGATGATCGTGCAGCGCGGATTTCCACCGCCGCCTTCGTATCACATTGACCGCCTGCGGCAGGCGCCGGTGGGGCATTTCTTCGACGTGATGACCAACGGATTCGGGGCGATGTACAGCTACGCTTCGCGGATTTCGCCGGAAGATCGCTGGCGGATCGCGGCTTACATTCGCGCGCTGCAATTGAGCGAGCACGCGAAGATTGAAGATGTGCCGGATGCGGAGCGGCCGAAGCTCGAGGAGAAGCAGCCATGACGCCGGGCGAAAATCTGCGACCGGCTTTCGATCGCCTGCAGCGGGCCATGCTGATTGTCGGATTGACGGCGATCACGACTACTTTTGGGTTCTATGCGCGCAATCCGGAGCAGTTTTTCCGGTCCTATCTTCTCGCGTTCGTTTTTTGGATCGGATTTCCGCTGGGAAGTTTGGCGATTCTGATGCTGAATCATTTGACGGGCGGGGATTGGGGATTGCCGATCCGGCGGCCGCTCGAAGCCGCGACGCGAACTTTCCCGGCGATTCTGATTCTCTTCATTCCTTTATTGTTAGGACTGAAGACGCTTTACCCGTGGATGAGGCCGGAAGTTGTTACTGGCGATGCCATTTTGCGAGCGAAGGCGTTTTATCTGAATCCGTCGTTTTTCCTGACGCGCGCGGCGATTTATTTCGTGATTTGGTTCGGGCTGAGTTATTTCCTGAACAAATGGTCGGAGGAGCAGGACCGCACGGGCGATCCGGCGCTCGCGAAGCGGCTGGAAGGATTGAGCGGGCCGGGATTGATTTTTTACGGGTTGACGGTGACGTATGCATCGATTGATTGGGTGATGTCGCTCGAGCCGCACTGGTATTCGACGATCTTCGG
>DAITPO010000060.1:12307-19715 GCA_036833535.1 Candidatus Acidiferrales bacterium
CATCGATTGATTGGGTGATGTCGCTCGAGCCGCACTGGTATTCGACGATCTTCGGCATGATTTTCATGATGATTGGGGTGTTGTGCGCGATGGCCATGGTGATCGTCGTGGCCAGCCTGCTGGCGCGGCACGAGCCGTTCGCGAGTTTGGTGGTGCCGGCGCAATTCAACGATCTTGGCAATTTGCTGCTGACGTTTGTGATGCTGTGGGCTTATCTCTCGTTCTCGCAATGGCTGATTATCTGGTCGGGAAATTTGCGGGATGAAATTCCGTGGTACATGACGCGGGCGCGAGGGGCGTGGGAAGGTTGGGGGCTGTTTCTGATCATCTTTCACTTCTCGGTGCCGTTCCTGCTGCTATTGCAGCGCGGATTGAAGCGGCGCGTGCGCGCGCTTGCGTGGATTGCCGCGGCGCTGCTGGTGACGGATTTCATGGTGGTGATTTGGATGGTGGTGCCGGCATTCGAGCCGAACCGAGTGCACATTCATCCGCAGGATTTGACGGCGATGTGCGGAATTGGCGGGATTTGGGTGGCAGCGTTTGTGTGGCAGCTCAAGCGGCGGCCGCTGCTGCCGTTGCATGCGGCGCAAGCCGAGGGAGTGGCACAGCATGGCGATTGATCCGCACAAATCGCCGAACGCGGCGGGCGGGCCGGGGTACGAGATTCGCGATGCGAGCATCGCGGGGCTGCTGAAATTCGCGGCGTCGCTGGCGGTTGTACTTATCGTGGTGTCGTTTGGAATGAATTGGGTGTTTTGGCATTTCGCTAAGACACAGACGCTCGGGCCATCGGCAACACCATTTGAGAATGCGCGAACGATTCCGCCGCTGCCGCGCTTGCAGGTGGCGCCGCAGAAGGAGATTCACGATTACTGGGAAGGGGAGCAGGAGATTTTGAATAGCTACGGCTGGGTGGACAAGCACAACGGCGTTGTGCGACTTCCGATCGATCGCGCCATGCGCTTGGTACTGGAGCGCGGATTGCCGGTACGGCCGGCGGGCGCGGCGAAAGCTGCGGGCGGCGAGGCGGAGGGCGCTTCGCAATGATCGGGGCGAATTTTAGGCGCGGATTGGTGATTGTGGCAGCGCTGATTGCTGCGGGGCTTTGCGGTGCGGGTGCATACGCGCAGACGAATTACGCGCAGCCGCCTTCGATAGATGACGCGGCTCCGGTGCAGGGCGCGAGTGTGCAGCCGGATATATTCCGCAATGTGTCGCTGGAGCAGAAGCTGGGAGATTCGATTCCGCTCGATCTTACGTTTCGCGATGAGCACGGGCAGCCGGTGGTGCTGCGGAGTTTTTTTGGATCGAAGCCTGTGATTCTGACGCTGGTTTATTACTCCTGCCCGATGCTTTGCACGCAGGTGCTGAATGCGGTGACCCGCAGCGTGAAATTGATTTCGCTGAACATGGGCGATGACTACGAAATCGTGACACTGAGCATCGATCCGACGGAACGCCCGGTGCTCGCGGAGGCCAAGCACGCAGTTTATTCGGGGATGTATGAGCGGCCGGGCTCGGTGAAGGGCTGGCATTTTTTGACCGGCGACGAGGCGGACATCAAGAAACTCGCGGCGGCGGTGGGATTTCGCTATGCGTACGATCCGGCATCGAAGCAGTTCGCGCATCCTAGCGGGATCATGGTGCTGACGCCGGATGGAAAATTGGCGCGGTATTTTTACGGGATCAATTATCCATCGCGAGATTTAAGGCTGGGCTTGGTGGAAGCTTCGCAGGGCAAAATCGGAACGCCCGTCGATCAGATCTTGCTTTATTGCTACCACTACGATCCCTCGACGGGGAAATATGGCTTGCTGATTGCGCACGTGATTCAGATTGCCGGAGGGCTGACGGTTCTGGCGCTGGGCGGGTTGGTGTTGTTTCTGTTTCGATTCGAGCGCCGGAAAATGCCGCCGGCGGCAGTGAAGTGGAGCGAGCGTCATGTGTGATTCGGTGCTAGCAGGCGCTTCGCGAAATTACACTGTACACATGCCTCGCGTGAGCGGGCGCAGCAAGCCGCGCCCCTACGGCCGGCTTAAGTCGTTATGATTTGCGTTGCTTACATTTCGGCGGCGATGGCGGAACCGTGGTTCGGGTTTCCGATCAAGCCTGTGGATGCCTCGACTACGGCGTCGAGCGTGGACCATCTTTATTATTTTCTGACGGCGCTGACGCTGTTCTTTACTTTTTTCATCTTTATGACGATTTTTTATTTCATGGTGAAGTACCGCCGGCGCGGACCGGGCGAGAAGCCCAAGGGCACGCCTACGCCGCTGGCCCTCGAGATAACCTGGACGGTGATTCCGTCGATTCTCTGTGCTTTCGTTTTTACGTGGTCGTCGAGCCTTTATTTCCGCAATTCGCGGCCGCCGAATGCTTCGATGGAAGTGTTCGTCGTGGGGAAGCAGTGGATGTGGCATTTGCAGCATCCGGAAGGGCCGCGGGAGATCAATGAGCTGCATGTGCCGGTGGGCGTGCCGGTGAAATTGACGATGACGTCCGAGGACGTGATCCACGATTTTTCGATTCCGGTATTTCGAATCAAGCACGACGTGATTCCCGGACGCTACGCCTCGATTTGGTTCCAGGCCACGAAGACGGGGACGTATCACTTTTTCTGCGCGCAATATTGCGGCGCGGAACATTCGGGAATGATCGGCTGGGTGTACGTGATGACGCCGACGGATTACGCGAATTGGCTTAGCGGCGGCGGGAAGAACGAATCCATGGCGCAGGCAGGCGAGCGGCTTTTCACGCAGCTTGGCTGCATCACTTGCCACGTCTCGGATGGAACGGGGCGCGGGCCGGTGCTGCAGGGATTGTTTGGGCACCCGGTGAAGCTGCGCAGCGGAGAGACGCGCGTGGTGGATGAGACTTACGTGCGGCAGGCCATCGTGAATCCCAATTCGATGCCGCTGCCGAATTACACGCCGATCATGCCGACGTTTCAGGGACAGATTAACGAGGAGCAGGTGCTGCAGCTCATCGCTTACGTGAAGTCGTTGGGGACGGAAGAAAAGGGGAAGGGGAAATGAGCACGGCGGTGTTGGAAGCTCCGGCCGAATCTCGCGTTCATTATTTGAACTCGAATTACGGCATCAAGTCGTGGCTGCTGACGACGGACCACAAGCGCATCGCGCTGCTGTATCTGGGCTCGATTACGTTCATGTTCTTTATCGGCGGCGCGGCGGCGGTTCTCATTCGCTTGCATCTGATCGAGCCGACAGGGGCGTTGGTGCAGCCGGCGACTTACAACAAGCTGTTCACCATTCACGGCGTGGTGATGATTTTCTTTTTCTTGATCCCGTCGATTCCGGCGGTGCTGGGGAATTTCCTGGTGCCGATGATGGTGGGGGCGCGGGATCTGGCTTTTCCGCGCATCAATCTCTTGAGCTGGTATCTCTACGTCATCGGCGCGGGGCTAACGCTTTATGCGATTTTGACGGGCGGCGTGGATACAGGTTGGACGTTCTACACGCCCTATAGCAGCACGTACGCGCACACGCAGGTGATCGCCACGGCTTTAGGCGTTTTCATCGCGGGATTTTCTTCCATTCTTACCGGGCTGAATTTCATCGTCACGATTCACAAGATGCGCGCGCCGGGGTTGACGTGGTTCCGCATGCCTCTTTTTCTGTGGGCCATGTACGCGACCAGCATCATTCAGATTTTGGGGACGCCGGTGCTGGCGATCACGATTGTTTTGCTGGCGGCGGAGCGGCTGTTGCACGTTGGGATTTTCGATCCGGCGATCGGCGGGGATCCGATTTTATTTCAGCATTTGTTTTGGTTTTATTCGCACCCGGCCGTGTACATCATGATTTTGCCGGGGATGGGAGTGATCAGCGAAATCGTTGCGTGTTTTTCGCGCAAGCGGGTGTTCGGATATTCGATGGTGGCGTATTCGAGCATGGCGATTGCGGTGCTGAGCTTTTTGGTTTGGGGCCATCACATGTTCGTGACCGGGCAATCGGTTTACGCCGGATTGATTTTCTCGGTGCTGAGCTTCATGGTGGCGATTCCTTCGGCGATCAAGGTGTTTAATTGGACGGCGACGCTTTACAAGGGCTCGATTTCGTATGAAGCGCCGATGTTGTATGCGCTCGGTTTCATCGGGTTGTTTACGATGGGCGGATTGACGGGCCTATTCCTGGCGTCGCTGGCTACCGACGTGCATCTCACCGGCACCTATTTCATCGTGGCGCATTTTCACTACATCATGGTGGGCGGCGCGGTGATGGCCTATCTCGGCGGGATTCATTTCTGGTGGCCGAAGATTACCGGGCGCATGTATCCCGATGGCTGGGCGCGATTTGCGGCGCTGATTATTTTCGTGGGATTCAATCTCACTTTCTTTCCGCAATTCGTTCTGGGATATCTGGGGATGCCGCGGCGCTATGCGGTTTATCCCGCGGAATTTCAGGTGCTGAACGTGATGTCGTCGGCGGGAGCGTCGATTCTCGGCATCGGATATTTGATTCCATTGATTTACATGATTTGGTCGATTCGTTATGGGCCGGTGGCAGGGCCGAATCCGTGGGGCGCGAAGGGGCTGGAGTGGGAGACGCCCTCGCCGCCGCCTACGGAGAATTTCGAGGAGACGCCGGTTGTGACCGAGGAAGCTTACGCTTACGCGGAATCGGAGAGCGCGCATGGCTGAGATGTCGGCGAGCGCGGCTCACGCGGCTGAGCACGAGCGGGGGTTGCGCCATCACTTCGAGGACATGGAGCAGCAGCACGAGGCCGGAAACCTCGGCATGTGGGTGTTCCTAGTCACCGAAATTATGTTCTTCGGCGGGCTGTTTGCGGCGTACGCGATTTACCGCTCGCTTTATTTGCCGGGATTCGAGGCGGGGAGCCGTTTGCTCGACGTGAAATTGGGCGCAACCAACACGGCGGTGTTGATCGGCAGCAGCTTGACGATGGCGCTGGCGGTTCATGCGGCGCAGACCGGGAAGCGCAAGGCGCTGGTGTTGTTCTTGATTCTCACCATGCTGCTCGGCGCAGTCTTCCTCGGGATCAAGTACGACGAATACGCGACGAAGTGGCACCACGGGCTCGTTCCGGGCTTGAAGTGGGCGCCAGACGAAGAAATTCCGGGGAATGCGCCGCTGGGTTCGGTCGAGATGTTTTTCTGCTTCTACTTTTTCATGACTGGGCTGCACGCGCTACATATGATCATCGGCTTTGGGATCATGGCGGTGATGGCCGCTTGGGCGTGGCGCGGGAAATTTTCGCCGGGGTATTACGCGCCGATTGAAGTCAGCGGGCTGTATTGGCATTTCGTGGATATTGTGTGGATTTTCCTTTTCCCGCTGCTTTACCTGATCGGAGGCCGCTACTAATGTCCGGTCACGTCGTGCCAGTGAAGATCTACGTGGCGATATTTCTGACGCTGCTGGCATTGACTGGCCTTACGACCGGCGTGGCTTTCGTAGACCTCGGAGCCTACAACACGGTGGTCGCGCTGGTGATTGCCGTGATCAAGATGCTGCTCGTGGTGCTTTTCTTCATGCATCTGCGTTACGTCAGTAACCTGACGAAAGTGGTGGTGCTGGCGGGATTTTTCTGGCTGGCAATTCTGATGACGTTTACGCTTTCGGATTACTTCAGCCGGCATTGGGTGGACCAGCCGACCGGATGGGGGCCTTCGATTTCCGCGCCGCCGCAGCCGTGATCTGCATACCGCGCCAGATTGAGTTCCGGCGGCTTCTCCGGTAACCTCCCGTCGGGGCATTCGTTCAAAACTGCAGTTGGGTGATTCGCTCGGAAGAACGAGTTGAGAGGCGCGTGTGGTTGAGCAACTTTTGCACATGATGCCGGCGGAGGTCTTCAAGATTCTGCTGGCGCTGCTGCTTTCGTTTCTGATCGGGCTGGAGCGGGAGGAACGCCGGACGGGCGAATTGGGCTACCTATTTGGCGGAGTGCGGACGTTTCCGCTGATTGGCTTGATTGGACTGGCGCTGGCGCAGCTTGATGCGACCTCCGTTTGGCCCGTCACCGTCGGCTTCGGTGTTGTGGGGGCTTTCCTGTGGCTCAGCTACCAGCACAAATTGCAGAAATCGGAAGCGGCAGGCGTTACGACGGAGATCTCGGGCCTCGCGACTTATGTGGTTGGCGCGCTGGTCGCACGCGATCAGTATTGGGTGGCGACGGCGCTGGCGGTGATTTCGCTTTTGCTGCTCGAATTGAAGACAGTCCTCGAGACTCTTTCGAAGCGGGTGCCCGGCGACCAAATTTTCACGTTCACCAAGTTTCTCTTGTTGACGGCGGTGATTCTGCCCGTTGTTCCTAATCAGACTTACGGACCGTTCGGCTTCAATCCATTTAAAACGTGGCTGGTGGTTGTGGCTGTGAGCGCGGTTTCGTATGCGAGCTACCTGCTGCAACTGTGGACGACCGGGAAGAACGGAATACTTCTCGCGGCGATTCTCGGCGGGCTTTATTCCTCAACGGCGGCGACGGTAGTGCTCGCGAAGCATGCGAAGGAAGAGGATCGGCCGCATCTTTTTTCAGGGGCGATCTTGCTGGCATCGAGCGTGATGTACGTTCGCACGATCATACTCGTCGCGCTCTTTAGTGTGGAACTGGCGCGGAGAGTTCTTGTGCCGATGCTTGTGCTTGCGGTCGGCGGGATCGTCGTGGGAGGGTTCTGGGCGGCGCGCCGGGACCCGGAAACGGGTGAAGTGAAGAGCGAGAAGATGGCGCCGAACCCCCTGGAATTGAGCGCGGCATTTTTCTTCGCGGTGATCTTCGTCGTGATGCTGGCGCTGACTCATTACGCGGTGCTGTATCTCGGACGCGGCGGAGTTTATGCGCTGGCAGCTTTGACGGGCTTTACGGATATCACGCCGTTCATTCTCGGACTGGCTAACACGGTGGGAACTACCACGCCGCTGGCGCTTGCGGCTGCCGGCGTGTTCGTGGCTGCTGCCAGCAACAATATCGTCAAGGGTGGATATGCTTATGCGTTTGGCGACCGCAAGACGGGAACCCAGAGTCTGGCGCTGCTGTTGGTGTATGCCGCACTCGGATTGATTCCGCTGTTTTGGCTTGCCTCGTAGAGCGATTCGAAAGTAGCGCCGGCGTCCCCGCCGGCATCTTACGAGTTCAATCGTCGGCGAACGCTATCGTCGTGCGCGAACCCGCTACCCTCAACAGAAAGAACCGTCATAGTGTTGCGTGTCGCGCCGCGCTGATTCTCGAAATGTGGCGAGAGGTTGCGTCGTAAGATGCCGGCGGGGACGCCGGCGCTACTTCGAGTTGCGGAAAGCTAGGACGGCGTTTAGGCCGCCGAAGGCAAAGGAATTTGATAGGGCGGCTTCGACGCTGGCTTTGCGCGGGGCGTTGGGAATGTAATCCAAGTCGCAGGCGGGATCGGCTTGGGTGAAATTTGCTGTGGGCGGCA
>DAITPO010000061.1:0-17080 GCA_036833535.1 Candidatus Acidiferrales bacterium
ATGATCTCCGCCGGCTACGCAAAAATGGGCCTCGGCGGCTACTCCGTCGTTCTTTTCGGTCCCGCCGCCGGTCTTCCCCACGGCACGCGCGAGGATCGCCAGCTCCGCGAAGGCGAGGGCGTTCTCATAGATGGCGGCACTAAAGTAGAAGGCTATGAATCCGACGTAACGCGCACGAGCGTCCTAGGCAAGCCCACCGACAAACTGCAGCGCGCCTTCGACACAGTCCGCAAAGCCCAAGACGCAGCATTAGCAGCAGCAGTGGCAGGGGAAAAATGCGGCTCAGTAGACAACGCCGCAAGAGAAGTAATCACAAAAGCAGGCTACGGCACCAACTACAAATATTTCGCCCACCGCCTAGGCCACGGCATAGGACTAGATGGCCACGAACAACCCTATCTAGTGAGAGGAAATCGCGTAATCCTCGAACCCTCAATGACGTTCTCAGACGAGCCAGGAATCTACGTCCCAGGCGAATACGGCCTAAGATGCGAAGACGATATGGCCATCAGCGAATCCGGCCCAGCCAAACTCCTAACCCCAGGCTTCGCCCCAAGCCTAACCACCCCAATCGCCTAGCGTATGTAGGGGAGGGCCGGTGTAGCCCTCCCGCGACGCCAGCTTTTGGCATCCCCACCACGCGCCAGGCGCGTGGCTCTTCTCTTTCCTCGCCCCAATCCCAAACGCTGTCATCCTGAACGAAGTGAAGGATCTGCATTCGCCGTTGCTTTTTCTTCGCACTTCGGCCCCGCCGTAGCCTTTTCCGCTTTTATTCTCCACTCGCGCAGGCTAAGAACTGTCATCCTGAGGGCCGCGCAGCCCGATTTCCGCGCCCATTCACCACGAAGTTGCGCGGAAATCGGGCGCTTTGGCGCGGCCCGAAGGATCTCGTAGGACACCTCGATCCGGGTTTGACTTTTCCGCGCGCGATTTCTACGAATCCTCTGCTACATTGAAATTTCCTTCTCTCTCCGCCCTCTTCAATTCCGCCCCACCAACTCCGACCTCTCTCGGCAAAACTCCACCACCCGCGCCTCCGCCCAAAATCTCTCCTCCCCACTCTCCCGCGAAATAAACGCACAATGCCCGCCATACCTGGGCGCAATCACGGTCACATTCGGATTCGCCGGAAATCCTCCATTCGAGAAAGTCTCAAACGGCACAAACGGATCATCCTGCGCCGTAAGAATCAAAGCAGGCACGCGAATCTCCGCAATCACCCTCAGCGCACTAGCCCGGTAATAATAATCGTCCGCATCCCGAAATCCGCAAAACCGCGCCGTAATCACGTCATCAAATTCCCGCACAGTCCGCACACGCCCAAGCCCATCGAGCGGATATCGCCCCGGATACAAAGCCGCCTTCAGCCGCATGCTCCGCTTCAAGCTATTAACAAAATGCCGCTCGTAAATAAAATTCCGCGCCTCCGCCAAATCATCCGCGCAAGCAGCCAAATCAATCGCCGGACAAATCCCGATCACGCCCTTCAATTCCGCAGGCGCCTCCGCCCCAAACTCCCCAGCCATCTTCAAAACAATGTTCCCGCCCATAGACGACCCAGCCACAAAAATCTCCTTCAACGAATCCTTCGCAATCAACTCGTTCACCACAGCCCGCATATCCCCGCTCAACCCCGAGTTGTAAAGCGTAGGCGTCAAATGCGCCGTCCCCCCGCAATTCCTCTGGTTCACCCGCAGCACATTGAACGCAGCCCGAAATGCCTTCTCCGCCGCCCCCAGCATGTACCCAGATTCACTAGATCCCTCAAGCCCATGCAACAAAATCAAAGTAGGCCCCCGCCGCGGCTCCACTTGCCAATGACACTTAGCAAGAATCCGCGACCCAGCCTCCACCTCAAACTCCCGCGGCACACAAGCCCCCAACGCAGGAAACTTCCGCGGCCAAAATGCAGCCGCAAGCGTCATCAAATGGGCATTCCGCAGAAACGCAGGAGGAGTAAATTCAAGCACAAAGAAAAATCTACGATAGGAAGCCAAACCGCGCAACAGGCGAAGCACAGGGTGCCCCACGCTCCGCCGTTGCCCGTGGGGCTTTTGACCCCGCCGAAAGATCTGAACTTTTTCGAGCCTGAGTTCCTGAACTAGCTTCGTTCTCTCAGTGCCCGGGATTCACGCAAACAAAACTAGCCGCATCGTTCGTAGCACCGCTCCCCGTATACCGGCTCTGCAGCGGAAATGGACACAGCGGCCGCGTCCCACCCGTAGGAAAATTCTGCGCCACGCGCGGATCAAACGGAGCCCCAGGAGGAAATGGCGATGCGGTACTCGTATTTGCAGCAACAATCGCCCCCGGCGCAACTCCGTTTTCCACCCACGACGTAATCGCGGTCAAAAGATTCCCGCTGAAGCTATCGGTAGCAGGCCCTCCTCCGCAATGCGCCATGTTCGGCACCATATACAATCGCGAGAAGTCCCGCGCATGCCCGCCGCTAACCAGATCGACGAGGCCGTAATACTCCACCAGATCCACGCCGGAAAAAATCCCGTCATTCACCGAGTCGTAGAAAATAATCTTCCCGCCGTGATTCTTGAACGAGAAAAGAAACGGCGAGGGCCCGAACGGCGTCCCGGTCATAAAATCCATCGGGCTCCTTGGATAACCCGGCGCAGACTTGTAAATCGTAGGCGCGTCCGTGTCGAAGTTGTAAGCGAAAACAAACGCCTCCTGCCCGTTAGTCCCAGCCACAGGGGTAACCGCTGGCGGATTTGTAAACACCATCGGTATCGCTCCGCCGCCAAGCGTCAGGTTCAGCGCCGTATTCGTGTTCGGCGGCCCAAAGAACGAAACGTTCCATCCCGCCCAACCCAATCCGAACGCCGACGGCGGATCCCAAATGCCCCCATCCCAGAACCAGCTCGAGTACAGCGGCACGCCGTGCGAATTCCGAGGCCCGGCATAAATCTGCTTCAGCGCCTCCACCTGCGCTGCCGTCAAGCAAGTCCCGCCATGCGGCGTATTGCCATTCGCGCCCGTCGGGCTGCACGTATAGGCCGCCAGCGCCGGATAAACCCGCTGATTCGTGCAAGCCGTGTAGTTGTCAATGATCCCGTCCACTAACCCATCCAGCCCATCGCAAGCACTCAGAATCGCAGCCGAGGCCACTTCCAAATCCTGCGGCTGAAAAGTGGGCGGCAAAAAAGGCTGCCCGTTCGAATCCAAGCTGGTCGCCAGCGGCGCCAGCTTCTGTTCGTTCCAAGCCTCAGCAACCGCCGCACGCGGCAAATCAAATCCCGGATTTCCAGCCACCAGCCCGTCAAACATGTCCGGATCGCGCTGCGCCGCCACCGTAGCGTCGCGCCCGCCATTCGAGCATCCCCACAAATATGAGAATTGCGGCCCCTGCCCGTAATACTGCGCGATGATCATCTTGGAAATCGTTGTCGTCTTGGCGATCCCGTTGTATCCGTAGTCCGTCCGCGCCTCTTCGTCGACCCCGAAATGCGCAGATCCCCCGGCATTCGCGTCATCATCAATCCAGCCGAACGCCGGATTCCCGGGCGCGTCCTCATGCCCGCCGTCATCCGCCGCCACAGCCCAGCCCATGCTCAATTCCGTCCCCGCGCTCCCCATTGGGCTCGACACCGATCCATCCGTTCCGCCTCCGCCCATCATCTCGAACCGCCCCACCCAGCTATCCGGCAAATTCACCTCGAATCCAATCCCGTAAGTAAAATGGTCGGGATCCTGTTCGCTCACGCGCTTATCGATCACGCCGATCACGTTGCAATAATTTCCGCTGGCAGCGGTAACTTCCGTAGCGCTTATGATGATCGTGTTCGGCAAAGTCAGGTTCGCAACATTCGCGCAGGTCATAGCAGGAGCAACCAAAGGCCGCGCCGTACTCTGCGCAAAAGCCCCGGCAAAAGGCCAAATCAAAAAAGCAACAAGCCCAACCGTCGATGCAGCCACTTTCCGAAAGTTCATGCAATCCTCCAGTAGCGCCGGCTCGCCCTAATCTTCGAAGGGTGTCTCTTCCGGCATCTGATGACCACAATCCTGCATCAAGACCGCGCAAGACCGCGTACTAGAAGTCCCACATCCATCCGTCTCGAATTCGAAGCGTGCACAAAATAATCAGCGCAGTCGCAAATCGGCGGCACTCTGAACCCCGCCTCCACTTCTGTCAAGACCGAAAACAATGTATTTCGCATACCGTGAAGGTATGGATACGAAAAAGGTATGGCTGCCTCCCGGCGATTCGCTATAAACTCCGCACGCCATGGAACTCCACCACCTCCGCTATTTCCTGGCAGTAGCCGAAGACTTGAGTTTCACCTCCGCCGCCAGGCGCCTGAAAATGGCCCAGCCTCCTCTAAGCCGCCAAATCCAATCCCTCGAAAACGAACTAGGCGTGCAATTATTCGAGCGTCGCTCCAGAAAAGTTTTCCTCACCGACTCCGGCTTGCAATTCATGACCGCGGCGCGCCTGGTCCTCGAGCAAGCCCAACTGGCCGTGGACGTTGCCCGCCAATCGCGCAACGGCGAACTCGGCACCGTGCGCGTAGGCTTCGGCAAAGGTCTCGGCGACGTTGTGAGCCTGGTGATCAACCAGCACGTCCGCCTTTTCCCCGAAATCGAATTCGACTTCCGCGACATTCTCTCCGGCCATCAAAGCGAATCCCTGCTCAGCCGCAAAATCGACGTAGGTTTTTCCCACGGCCCAGCAACCTCTCTGGAAGTAACCTCCGAGAAACTTTTCCGCGAAAGTCTCTCCGTCGTTCTCGCGCGCGCAAATCCGCTGGCCAAGCGCCGCTATCTGCGCCTCAACGATCTCCGCCACGAGACTCTTCTTCTGATCGAACGTTGGATTTCCCCGCACGTGCACGACCTGGCGTTATCCCTATGCCGCAACGCCGGCCTGAGCCCCCGATTGGTTATGACGGAATCAACGTGTTACGACGAAGCCGGCGCCATGATGGCGGCATCCGGAAATGGCGTCTTCCTGGCAGTAGGCAAAAATCCAACGCATCCTTCCTTCGCCGATCGCCTGGTCGCGCTAAACCTCCGCGAGCCGCAAGCAACCATCGAAGTCCATGCCGCTTGGCGCCGAGGCGAATCCTCCCGCACCATCCTGAATTTCATCCAATCCGCACGAACGCAGCTCCAAGGTGTAACTCGCGTCCTGGACATGCGCGACTTCCCGCACGTTGCCCGACCCGCCTCCCCGCGAGCTATCCAGCGCAGAAAACGAAGATAACCCCGCCTTACGCCATGTAGAACCCGTTCGCCCCATCCTCGGTCCGGAGGGGCGCGGCCTCGTCCTAACGAAGGACGGGTTGCCGCGCCCTCCGACGATCTCACCGCCCTCTACCTCCCAAACCCAACCGCGGACCTCCCACTCCAACGAAATTCCCTCTGGCCTTCCACTTACTTCCCATCCTTCCGGCGCACATGCAAAATCTTCTCCACCTCCGCAACAACACCCCCTCCCTCATCCCGAACCTCCACCATAAAAACCGGCTCGACTTTCTTCTCCGTCTTCAAACTCTCCCGAATCCCGTTAATCTGATCCTCGCTCACGCGAAACTCCGCCCTCATCTTCCCCACTCCAGGCTTCTTAAACCGAATCGTAGCCGCCTTATCCCAAACCACATACTCCCTCCCCAAATTCTCAATCAACATCAACATATAAAACGGATCCGTCATCGAATAAAGCGACCCTCCATAATGCGTCCCCACATAATTCGCATTCCAAAACCGCAATTTCATCTCCACATCCAGCGCCCTCCAATCGGCATCCAGCCGAGTAACCCGAATCCCAGCCCCGGCAAACGGCGGCCAGACATTCATATACAACCGCATGTTCCTTTTCTTAATTCCCTTCAGCATCGGCCACCCCTCCTGTAAGCGCCGCCCGCCGCATTCCGACCCCGCGGCAAACTCGAAGAATTAGTACTTCAGAACTATTGACATTCAATTATCATCCTCATACTCTAATCCCGGCAGTCAGCAGTCCCAAGGCGTGACGCTGGCTCTCCTGAGCCAGTCGAAGTCTGCGCCAAAAGATTATCAACTGAGGAGCATCCGCCAATGCGCACATCGATCGCCAGCCCCAGTAGGGGAGGTTCCATAGACCCTCCCGCCGCTCGGCCCCGATCAAAGCCGATCATCCCGCCAAACCTCGGATCCCGATACATCTCATGGCCCGACCCAGCCCCCGGATTTCTAATCGATACACTTACGATTAGAAATCGCCGCAACTCTCTCAAAACAAAGGACGGAGGACATTTCTAATCGAACAAAATGGCACAATTCGCACACGGCCGTATCACCATCTTGAGCCTGCGGCGAACCAGTATCTAATCGGGAAGCAAATTATTAGAGACGGTCGTAAATGCTAGAAAACACTCGGTCGACACCCGTTCTAATCGGGAAAAAACACGCGATTCTTCGATACACGCGATCACAACCAAGCTTAGCTGCCAGTTTTTTGCCGCTCGGCTTGCTTTCATCGCCGCCCGCGCCTACAATACCCCTTCAACTCATGCAGCAGTTTTGCCAAAATTCAGACTTCTCGCAGCCCAGCCCCTATCGGCTGGGCTGATGTGTTTCTGGCCTCTACGGCCAGGAAAAAATGAGGTGAAGATGCTCGACGGCGCCATTCCCGAAGGCCTCACATTTGACGACGTCCTCCTGCTCCCCGGCAAATCCTCGGTCATGCCGGCGCAGGTAGACACGCGCACCTGCCTCACGCGCAGAATCGCCATCAACATTCCCATCGTCGCCGCCGCGATGGACACGGTCACCGACGCCCGCCTCGCGATCGCCATCTCGCGCCAGGGCGGCCTCGGCTTCGTTCATCGCAACATGTCCATCGAGCGGCAGGTCGAGGAAGTGGACAAAGTGAAGCGCTCGGAAAGCGGCATGATCGTCGATCCCGTCACCATTTCGCCCGAACTTACTGTCCGCCAGGCCCTCGACATCATGACCAAATACCGCGTCTCCGGTCTGCCCGTCACGCGCGGCCAGAAACTCGTTGGCATCCTCACCAATCGCGATCTGCGCTTCGAGCGAAACCTCGATCAACCCGTCAGCAACGTGATGACGAAAGACAATCTCGTCACCGTCTCCGTCGGCACCACCCTCGAAGAAGCGGAACGCATCCTGCAGCAGCATCGCATCGAAAAACTTTTAGTCGTCGACGCTGATTTCAATCTCAAGGGCCTCATCACCGTAAAAGACATCCAGAAAAAGCTCGAATATCCCATCGCCACCAAAGACGAGCATGGCCGCCTCAGAGTTGGCGCCGCTGTCGGCGCCACCGGCGATTTTCTCGAACGCGCTATCGAGCTCTCCAACGCCAAAGCCGACATCCTCGCCATCGACAGCGCCCACGGCCATTCCGCCCGCGTCATGGAAGCCATCAAACAAATCAAACATCGCCTGCCCGAAATGCAGCTTGTCGCCGGAAACGTCGCCACGCACGAAGGCGCCCGCGACCTCATCTCTCTCGGAATCGACGGACTGAAAGTCGGCATAGGCCCCGGCTCTATCTGCACCACGCGCGTAGTCACCGGCGCTGGCGTCCCGCAGATCACCGCCATCGCCGAAGCCGCCCGCGCCTCAAAAGGCTCGGGCGTCCCGCTCATCGCCGATGGCGGCGTAAAATATTCTGGCGACATCACCAAAGCCATCGCCGCGGGCGCTTCGAGCGTGATGATCGGCGGTCTCTTCGCCGGCACAGAAGAATCTCCGGGCGAGACGATTCTCTACCAAGGCCGCACCTTCAAATCCTATCGCGGTATGGGCTCTCTCGCCGCCATGGAATCCGGCTCCGCCGACCGCTACAGCCAGGAATGTGCCGAACGCGGCAAGTCCGTCCCCGAAGGAATCGAAGGCCAGGTGCCCTACAAAGGCCCGCTCTCCGGCCTCGTCGATCAACTCGTGGGCGGCCTGCGCAGCGGCATGGGCTACTGCGGCGTCGCCAATCTGAATGAGCTTCAAGAGCGCGGAAAATTCGTGCGCATTTCGTCCGCAGGCCTGCGCGAAAGCCACGTCCACGACGTAATCATCACGCGCGAAGCGCCAAACTACCGCGTCGAATAAGGCATCGCTCGCCACCGCTCGCCGGTGAACGCGCCCCGGCAAGCCCAGTCGCTCCGCGCGAAAATCGTTTTTGATTCGTCTAAGCACAAGAATAGTGGAGGCCGTCAGAATGCTGCGAAAGGCAAGAGTTGCGACAGTTGCGGCGCTGCTGGCGCTCGGAATCCTCGCGACGGGCGCAAGCGCCCGCGCGGCTGGCGACGCGCTGCGCTACGAGCTGAAATTCGAAGCGCCCAACACGCATTTGATGGACATCACGATTCACGCCTCCGGCCTCGACGGCAAAAGCGCGGACTTCGCCATCCCCGCCTGGGCGCCCGGCTCCTATCAAATTGAAAATTACTGGATGTACGTCCAGGGATTTCGCGCGCTCGGTCCCGATGGCAAACCTCTCGCATTCCGCAAGACCGACGAGGAAACCTGGCGTATCGATTTGAATCACGCGACTTCGATCACTGTCGAATACGAAATCTATGCGAACACGCTGGCGAACAATGAAGCGCAATACAACGAAAAGCATGCCTTCATCGGCGGCCCGGCAGTCTGGATGTACCTGGTCGGCGGGAAGGAAAGGCCGATCGAGCTTTCCATCGCCGTGCCGGGCGGCTGGAAAGTCGCTACGGGAATGTCGCGCGACGCCGCAGGCAGCTTCCGCGCCGCGTCTTACGATTGGCTCGCCGATTCGCCGCTCGAAATTTCCGATTTCAAGGAGCAAACCTTCGAATTCGCGGGCACGAAATACCACGTCATCGACCACGACATCATCGGCCAGCAGGATTTCACCAAGTTCACGGGCGACACGGAAAAAATCGTACGGCAGCTCGTGCCCATTTTCGCGGACGTTGCCGGAACTTCGGGGCAGCAGACACCCTTCAAGGAATATTGGTTTCTATTTCACATCTGGCCGAAATCGGGCGGCGGGCTCGAGCATCTCAATTCGACGCAGATCAATTTCTCGACGGATTGGGACAGCACAACGATGGCGGGCAATTTCCGAACGCAATATGAGCTCAAGCTTTTCGTTACGTCGCACGAATTCTTTCATGCCTGGAATGTGAAGCGCATTCGCCCGCGTCCGCTCGGGCCTTTTGATTACTCGCGCCAGGTGCACACTCCGTCGCTCTGGATTTCGGAAGGTCTGACGAGCTACTACGGCGCGTTGGGAGTCGAGCGCGCAGGCCTGGTCACGCCGGAGCAATATCTTGACGGGATTGCCAGGCTAATCACGAAATTCGAGCAGGAGCCAGGCCGCAAAGAACGCAGCATCGAAGATACGAGCTGGGACACGTGGTTCAGGCGCGACACGAAGCTCGATAACAACTCGCAGAACATCCAGTATTCGTATTACGACGGCGGGCAAATCCTCGGTCACCTTCTCGATTTCGCCATCCGGCAGAACACGCAGAACAAGAAATCGCTCGATGACTGGATGCGCCTGATCTACCAGCGCTACGCCCTGCCGAAGCCCGGATTCGAGCCGCAGGATGCGATTCGCGCTCTCTCAGAAGTTGCCGGAATGGATTTGACCGATTTCTCCGCGCGCTACATCAGCGGCAAGGAGCCGCTGCCCTACGAAACGTATTTCGCTTATGCCGGAATTGAAGTCGAGAAGAAAATTGATTCGACCAAGCCATGGGCCGGCATTGACTCGATGAAAGGCGATGACGGCAAGCCCAAGATATCGAACATCATTCCGGGCAGTCCCGCAGAAGCCGCCGGTCTAGAGAAGGACGACGTGATCGTAGCCCTGGACGATCGCACGGTGATGCCGGATGACATCGCCCCAATGATTGCCAGGCACAAACCCGGTGACGTGGTGAAAATCACGGTGCTGCGCCTCGACGAATTGCATGAATTCAACGTAACGCTCCGCAGCAACCCATACGCAACATACACGCTAAAGCCCATCGATCATCCAACGGAACTGCAGGAGCAAATCTACAAAAGCTGGCTGGGAATCAAGTAGCGCCGGCGTCCCTGCCGGCATCTTACGAGCAAGAGTTTGGAAACAGCCGAAATCGTGAGCGGACTGCACAGGTGCACAAGCTCTGCGATTGAGCTTTTCAATCCGCGCGTGAGTTTTGCTTGTGGCGAGAGTGGGAATCGTAAGATGCCGGCAGGGCCGCCGGCGCTACAAAAAAGCCCGCAACGCGAATCGCGCTGCGGGCCTTTTGACTTGCCGATTCTGAAAGGCTACTTTGCGGCTTCCTTCTCTTTCGGTTCTTCGGTTGCCGGTTCTTCGCGCTTGGACTTCTTCTCTTTCTTCTTCAGCTCGGAGCCGATGAATTCGAGAATCGCCAGCTCGGCGCCGTCGCCAATCCGCCAGCCGCGGCGAATGATGCGCGTGTAGCCGCCCGGGCGATCAGCGAAGCGCGGCGCGAGATCCGCGAAGAGCTTCTTCGTGGCTCCCGGAGTCTGCAGGAACGCCGCGGCTTGCCGGCGCGTGTGCAACGTGTCGCGCTTGCCGAGCGTAATCATCTTCTCGGCCAGCCGGCGCGTCGCTTTGGCCCGCAAAATCGTGGTGGTGATGCGTTCGTTCACGATCAGGTTCGTCACCAGATTTCGAAGCACGGCCCTGCGATGCGCCGGATTCTTCCCAAGTTTGAAGCCTGACTTCAGGTGTCTCATGGTCGTGTGTCCCGCGGACTAGAGGCCGGCGGTCTCCTCCGGCAGCGGCGGCGCGGTCTGGCTCGGCAACGGCGGCCAAATGATGCGGCCGCGATCGTCGAATTTCATGCCCAGACTGAGCCCCATCTTCTGCAGGATTTCCTTGATCTCATTCAGCGATTTCCGGCCGAAGTTTTTCGTTTTGAGCATCTCGGACTCGGTCTTTTGAACGAGCTCGCGGAGGCTCTGAATGTTGGCATTCTTCAAGCAATTGTAGGAGCGCACCGAAAGCTCGAGCTCTTCGACGGAGCGATCGAGATGATCGAGGCGCGGATCGTTGTAATTTTCGACCACTTCCTCCGGCAGGTCGGGCGATTCCTCGAAGTTGATGAAGATGCTCATGTGATCCTTCACCAGCTTGGAAGCCAAGCCGATGGCATCCTGCGGCGTGATGGCGCCGTTGGTCCAAACTTCGAGCGACAGCTTCTCGTAGTCGGTCATCTGTCCGAGGCGCGCCGCTTCGACGGCGTAATTCACTTTGCGCACCGGCGAGTGAACCGAGTCAATCGGAATGTAGCCGATCGGCAAATCCTCATCGAAGTTGCGGTCGGCGGAAACGTAGCCGCGACCGTTCTTCACGCGCATCTCGAGCTCGAGTTTTCCGCCCTCGCTCACGGTCGCGATGTAGACGTTCTTATCGAGCACGGCGATGTCGGCGTCCTCTTCAATTTTCGCGGAGGTGACCGGACCCGGCGCGTCGACGTTCAGCGTGATCGTCTTCGGCTGGTCGGAGTTCAACTTCAACGGCACCGCCTTGAGATTGAGAATAATGTCGGTCGCGTCCTCCACCACTCCCGGAATCGGCGAGAATTCGTGCAGCACGCCTTCGATTTTCACCGCGGTGATGGCCGCGCCTTCAATCGAGCTGAGCAGAGCGCGACGGATGGCGTTGCCCACCGTCGTTCCCCAGCCGCGTTCAAAAGGCTGCGCTGAAAACTTCCCGTACTTGTCCGTCAACGACTCGAGTTCCGCCGCCAACCGCTTTGGTTTCTGGAATCCCTTCCACATATTCAACATTCCTCCCCGCCCGCTCGCGCAGGCCCACTCGGCAATCTTCTGCGAAACCCTTTTGCAATAAGTTCGAACTACTTCGAATAAAGTTCGACGATCAACTGTTCGTTGAGCGGCGGCGTCTGCAAATCTTCACGGCGCGGCATGGCAATCACGCGCGCCTTGAAATTCTCCCGGTCGATGTCGAGCCACGGCATGTGGTCCTGACTCTGCGCCAGATTGCGCGCCTCGAGCACCATGGCGTTCTGGTGCATCTTGTCCTTGATGGTGATGTCGTCGCCGACGCTCACCAGGAAGTTGGGGATGTTCACCTTGCGGCCCTTCACGCGCACGTGCCCGTGCAGCACGAATTGCCGCGCCTGGTTGCGCGAGGAGGCCACGCCCATGCGGTAGATCACGTTGTCGAGACGCCGCTCGAGCATCACCATCAGGTTCGAGCCCGTGGGTCCCTGAGCCTTCTCGGCTTTCTCGAAGTAGCCGCGGAACTGCCGTTCGAGCAGGCCATAGGTGCGTTTCATCTTCTGCTTTTCGCGCAACTGCACGCCGTAGCCGACGAGCTTCGCGCGCCGCGCCTGGCCGTGCTGGCCCGGCACGAAATTGCGCTTCTCGATGGCGCATTTTTCCGTAAAACACCGGAGTCCCTTCAGGTAGAGCTTCATGCCCTCCCTGCGGCACAGCCGGCAAACCGCTTCACGATGTCTTGCCAATTCTGTTTCTCCTTTTTTCTACAAACTCGAATCGATCAGACGCGGCGGCGCTTGGGCGGCCGGCATCCGTTGTGCGGCACGGGCGTTACGTCCTTAATCGCGTTGATGTGCAGCCCGGCGGAAGCCAGCGCGCGAATTGCGGACTCGCGTCCGGCGCCCGGCCCTTTCACGCGCACCTCGACAGATTTCATGCCGTACTGATCGCGCGCGACGCCCGCGGCGGTCATCGCGGCTTGCTGCGCCGCGTATGGAGTGCCTTTGCGCGAGCCCTTGAAGCCGACCGACCCGGCCGTGGCCCAGCTCACCGTGCGGCCATCGGGATCGGTCATCGTGACGATGGTGTTGTTGAACGTCGCCTGAATATTGACGACGCCGTGCGGCACGACGCGCTTTTCCTTTTTCTTGCGAAATTCCTTCTTGCGCTTGCTGACCGGCTTCGCACCTGCTGCTGGTGCTGCGGCGGCGTCTTTTGGTTCCTTGGCCACTTCGTTTTTCTCCTTACTTCCTTGCGCTTGCTGGTTATCGAGGGCTGCGTCTATTGCAGCTCACGGCTGCCGGCCTTAAAGGCCGGCGCTACGTAAACCTTACTTGCGGAGCGCTACCTTTTTCTTGGCTGCGACTGCACCCTTGCGCGGACCTTTGCGGGTGCGGGCATTCGTATGCGTCCGCTGGCCGCGCACCGGAAGATTCCGGCGATGGCGCAAGCCGCGATAGCACTGAATTTCAATCAGCCGGCGGATGTTCATCTGCATCTCCTTGCGGAGATCGCCTTCCACGCGGCCTTCCTGCTCGATAGCCTGGCGGAGGCGGTTCACTTCCTCTTCCGTCAGGTCTTTTACTTTTTTCGTTTCTTCCACGCGGGCCTTGGCGGCGAGCTTTTTCGCGCGCGCCTGGCCGATGCCGTAGATGGCGGTCAGGCCGACCCACAGTCTCTTGTTTGGCGGCAAATCAACGCCGGCTATACGTGCCATTTATTTTTCTCCCTACCCCTGGCGCTGGCGGTGTTTCGGGTTCTGGCAAATCACGCGAACCACGCCGCGCCGGTGAACGATCTTGCACTTCATGCAAATTTTCTTCACTGATGCTCGTACTTTCATCCGCTGCTCCGTTCTCGAATCCGGCCGCTACTTGTAGCGGTAAACGATCCTTCCGCGCGTCAAATCGTAAGGCGATAACTCGACGGCGACTTTGTCTCCCGGCAGGATGCGGATGAAATTCTTGCGCATCTTTCCGGAAATGTGCGCGAGCACCTGATGCTTGTTCTCGAGCTCGACGCGAAACATGGCGTTGGGCAACGGCTCAATCACCGTGGCCATGACTTCAATGGCGTCCTCTTTCGAGTTGCCGTCGTCGGACTTCTTCTTTTCGCTCTCGGGTCGCTTCGCCATGAATTCTATTCTTCTCTATTTCCCTTCGCCGCTACTGCCGCGGCTTTACCAGCACGGCCCCGCTTCTTCGCGCGGCCGGGTCAAAACCCACGGCCCACTCGACGTTACCGCCACAGTGTGCTCGAAATGCGCCGAGTCGCTGCCGTCGGTGGTTACCGCCGTCCACTTGTCGTCGAGTATGCGCACGCCCGGGCCGCCGGAATTCACCATCGGCTCGATGGCCAGGACCATTCCTTCAAGCAAGCGCGGGCCGTGGCCCGGCTCGCCGTAATTCGGAAGCTGCGGCTCTTCGTGCATCTTCGTGCCGATGCCGTGGCCCACAAATTCGCGCACCACCGAAAAACCGTTGCCCTCGACCCATTCCTGCACGGCCGCCGAGATGTCGCTCAAGCGATTGCCGGGCCGCACTTTCTCGATGGCGTGATCGAGCGACTCGCGCGTGACGCGCAGCAACTTCTCCCGCGCGGGCGCGATCTTGCCTACCGGAACCGTGAGCGCCGCATCGGCGTAATAACCGTCGAGCTCGACGCCGAAATCCATCGAGAGAATGTCGCCTTCCTTCAGCGCCCGCCGCTCCGACGGAATCCCGTGCACCACTTCCTGGTTGATCGACGTGCACAGCGAGCACGGATAGCCCATGTAACCCTTGAACGCAGGCCGCGCGCCATGTTCCGCGGTGTAGCGCTCGGCGAAGGCGTCGAGATCCTTGGTCGTCACGCCGGGCCGCACCAGCTTGCGCAATTCCTGCAGCGCTCCCCAGACCAGAAGTCCGGCGCGATGCATTTTCTCGAGCTCGCGTTTGTCTTTACGCACAATCGCCATCGGCACCGTGTCTGGTCAGAATCTCCACCAGCCTCCGGTTCACTTCCTCGACGTTGGCCGAACCATCGACCTCGTCGAGATTGCCTTTCGCCCGGTAATAATCGATCAGCGGCTGCGTTTGTTTCTCGAAAGCCGCCAGGCGCTCGCGCACGACTTCAACCTGGTCGTCTGAGCGCTGCACCAATGCGCCGCCGTCGTTATCGCAGAAGCCGGGCTTCTTCGGCGGATGCTCGTAAATGTTGTAAATCTCCCCGCCCACGCTGCAAACCCAGCGACCCGCCACTCGATGCACCAGGGTGTCGTTACTCACCTGGAAATTCACCACCAGCGGCGCTGCGAAATTCCGCTTGTGCAAAATCTGGTCCAGCTTTTCCGCTTGCGGAATCGTGCGCGGAAAACCGTCGAACACGAACCCATCGGCGCTGTCCGGGCGGCTGATGCGCTCTTCCACCATGCCCAGAACGACTTCGTCCGGAACCAGATCGCCGCGGTCCATCACCGGCTTTGCCTTGCGGCCCAGCTCCGTTCCTTTGTGCACATGCTCGCGAAGCATGTCGCCGGTCGAAAGATGCGGCACGTTGCAGCGCGCGGCCAGGCGCTTGGCCTGCGTTCCTTTTCCCGCGCCCGGAGGGCCCAGGAAAATAACTGGGCGTTTCAGACACATCCGCGACACCCCGGATTCCGTGCTAGCCACGGCGGCTGCGCATTTTGCCGCGGCGCACGAAGCCGTCATAATTCCGCATTACCAGCTGCGCCTCGAGCTGCTGCACTGTGTCCATCGCCACGCCGACCACGATCAGCAGCGAAGTGCCGCCGAAATAAAAAGTGACGCCGAGTCCCTCGAGCAGGAAACGCCACGCGTGCTCGTCGAACCACACGCCGATCGCTCCCGGCAAGTGCTGCAGGTGAATGCCGGCGATCATCCATTCCGGAATCAGGCAGACGATGGCCAGATAAATTCCGCCGACGAGAGTCAGCCG
Source organism: Candidatus Acidiferrales bacterium (assembly GCA_036833535.1). Classification (GTDB taxonomy): domain Bacteria; phylum Acidobacteriota; class Terriglobia; order Acidiferrales; family UBA7541; genus Palsa-147. The sequence goes on from DAITPO010000061.1 coordinate 15,640, forward strand.
GCTCAGGATCCGGTTGATGTGCTCCGACGTGTTGCGGCCGGGTCGAATGCCGGGAATAAATCCGCCGTACTTGCGCATATTGTCGGCAAGCTCGGTGGGGTTGAAGATGATCCCCACATAAAAGAACGCGAAGAAAACGATCAACAGCACGTAGAGCAGCGTGTAAAGCGGCTCGCCCCACTTGATCGCGTTGGCGAAGCGATCGAAGACGTGCGTGCGGCCTCCCATGGCCAGCGCGATGGTGCTGGGAAAAGTGAGCAACGAGCTCGCAAAAATCGGCGGAATCACGCCGCCGGAATTCACGCGCAGCGGCAGATAGGTCATCTGCCCGCCCATCACGCGGCGGCCGACCACTCGTTTGGCGTATTGCACGGGGATGCGCCGCTGTCCGCCCTCGACCAGGACGATAAACGCCACCGCAGCCAGCATCAGCGCGATGAGAATCAGCATGGCTGGAACGGTGAAGCCGCCCCATTGCGCGTCGCGGGTCTTTTGCCAGAGATCTTGGACGCCTCGCGGCAGCCCGACCACGATTCCGGCGAAAATGATCAGGGACATGCCGTTGCCGATGCCGCGATCGCTGATTTGTTCGCCGAGCCACATGATGAACGCCGAGCCGGTGGTCAGCGTCAGCATGGTCATCAGCGTGAATCGCAAGCCCGGATGATAGACCAGCGCCTGACCCGCCAGATTCTGGCGCTGCAGCACTTCGGCGATGGTGAACGATTGAAACGCGCTCAAAATAATCGTCAGGTAGCGCGTATATTGCGTGATCTTGCGCCGGCCGAGTTCGCCTTCCTTTTGCAGCCGCTCGAGATACGGCCAGACGACGACCATCAGTTGCAGGATGATCGAAGCCGTGATGTACGGCATGATGCCCAGCGCGAAAATCGTCAGCCGGCGCAGATTGCCGCCGCTGAATAGATCGATGAAGCCCAGCACCGAGCCGCGGCCCTGATCGAAGAGCGCGCCCAGCACGTCAGTATTGATTCCCGGCGTGGGGATGAAAGCTCCGAGGCGGTACACACCCAGAATCGCCAGCGTAAACAGAACGCGATTACGCAGGTCCGGCGTGCGGAAGATGTTGCGAAACGCCTCGATCAGCTTGTTCATGACAGGGCCTTGTCCATCAGAGGACTTCGGCTTTCCCTCCGGCGCCTGCGATTTTCTCCTGCGCCGACTTGCTGAATGCATGGGCGCGAACGGTGAGCGCCACTTTCAGCTCGCCATCGCCCAAAATTTTTACGCCGTCGCGGCGCGCGTGTATCAAGCCGCTCTTGATCAGCTCTGGCGGCCCAATCGTTTCTCCCGCGGGGAAGGCATTCAAACTTTCCACATTGACTACCGCGAATTCGCGCGTGAACGGATTCGCAAATCCGCGCTTGGGAATGCGGCGGTGCAGCGGCATCTGGCCGCCTTCAAATCCCGGCCGGCGCGAATA
>DAITPO010000061.1:17180-19707 GCA_036833535.1 Candidatus Acidiferrales bacterium
TCTGCAATTCGACCAGGTGATGCACGCGCGCGATCATGCCGCGAATCGTGGGCGTGTCCGGCCGCTCGACGATCTGGTTCATGCGGCGAAAGCCGAGGCCGCGAATGGTCTGGCGCATGGAGCGCGGGCAGCCGATGAAGCTGCGCACCCACTTGATTTTCAATATGCCCGCTGTTTTCTTGGTCATCGCTGGTCTCGAATTTCGCCTTTAGGCTTGCGGAGCGGCGACTGCAGGCTTCTCGTCGCCCGATTTTCCGCGCATTTCCGCCACTTTCGCGGCGTCCTTTAGATGCAGCAAGGCGTCAAATGTCGCTTTCACCACGTTGTGAGGGTTCGACGTGCCGATCGACTTGGTCAGCACGTTCTGAATTCCCACAACCTCCATCACCGCGCGCACCGGCCCGCCGGCAATTAAGCCGGTGCCTTCCGGTGCGGGCTTCAACAGCACCTGGCCCGAGCCGTAGCGCCCGAGCACCTGATGCGGAATCGTCGAGCCTTTCAGATTGAGCGTCACCATGTTCTTCTTGGCCTGCTCGATGGCCTTGCGGATGGCCATGGGAACCTCGCGCGCCTTGCCCATGCCGAAGCCGGCGTGGCCATGCTGATCGCCGACCACCACGAGCGCCGAGAAGCTCAAATTCTTTCCGCCCTTGACGACCTTCGTGACACGGTTGATGGCCACAACCTGATCTTTCAAATTCGCGAGATTCGCGTCCACGATCCGGCGAATCGACAGCGTATCTTTGAGTTCTTGTTTCGCCATAAAGTTAAAACTTCAGTCCTGCCTCTCGAGCCGCGTCGGCAAGCGCCTGAATGCGGCCGTGATATTGATATCCGCCCCGATCGAAGACCACGTTCTCGACTCCTGCAGCGCGCGCGCGTTCGGCGATGGCCTTGCCAACCACTTTCGCCGCGGCGATGTTGCCCCCGCCCTTGATCGTTTTCTTTACTTCCTTGTCGAGCGAACTTGCAGCGGCCAGCGTTCTGCGCTGCTGGTCGTCAACCACCTGCGCCTGAATATGCCGCGCGGAACGGAACACGCACAGTCTCGGGCGGTCCGGGCTGCCCATGACCGTGCGCCGCAAACGCGCGTGAAGCCGGCGCCGATGCGCGCCGCGCGATAGCTTTCGAACTGGTACGGTTGCCACGCTTGCTCTCCTCTTTTTCTACTGCACGCCCTTACCGGGCGTGCTCGCGTGCAAAAAGAACTAGCCCGCGGTCTTGGCCGCTCCGGCCTTTCCGGCCTTCTTCTTCAACCGCTCGCCGGTGATGCGGATGCCCTTCTGCTTGTACGGGTCGGGTGGACGCAGCCGGCGCAAATTCGCGGCGACCTGGCCGACTTGGCCTTTATCGGCGCCGCTCACCACCATGTGCGTCTGCTTCTCGACGCTGATTTGAATTCCCTCGGGAATCGGGAACTCCACCGGGTGCGAAAAGCCCAGCGCGATCACCAAATTCTTGCCCTTCACTTCGGCGCGATAGCCCACACCGACGATGTCCAAATCCTTCTTGAATCCTTCCGTGACGCCGTGCACCGCATTGGCCACCAGCGCGCGCGCCAGGCCGTGCAGCGCGCGGTGTTCCTCGGAATCGCGCAGCGCCGTCAGGATGCCGTCCTTGGTCTGGAACTTGATGCCGCGCGGCATCGGCACCGACATTTTCCCCTTCGGCCCCTGCACGTCCACCGCTTGATCGTGAATCTGAATCTTCACGCCTGCCGGAACGGCAATCGGTTTTTGTCCAATTCGCGACATGAATCACTCTTCCTCGAAATGAGCTACCAAACCTCGCACAGCAATTCGCCGCCGACGCCTTCTTTGCGCGCCGCCTGGCCGGTCATCAAGCCCCGCGGCGTGGAAAGAATCGAAATGCCCATGCCGCCAACCACCGGGCGGATATCCGTCTTGCCGACGTAGCGCCGACAGCCGGGCCGCGAAATGCGCTTCAAATTCGAAATCACGCTGCGGCGGTCGCTGGTATAGCGCAGGTAAACGCGCAGCGTCTTCTTCACTTTCGTATCGTCCACGACTTTGTAGCTCGCGAGATAGCCTTCATCCTTCAAGATCCGCGCGACCTCAACCTTGAGCTTCGACGACGGCAAATCGACGCGCGCGTGCTTCGCTCGCGACGCGTTGCGGATGCGCGTCAGCATATCCGCGATGGGATCAGTGGTCATTCATTCCGTCCTTTACCAGCTTGCTTTCACGACGCCGGGAATTTCACCCTTGAGCGCCAGGCCGCGGAAACAGATGCGGCACATCTGGAACTTGCTGAGCACGCCGCGCGCCCGGCCGCAAATGCGGCAGCGGTTGCGGATGCGCGTCTTGAACTTCGGCTTTCTGCGCTGCTTCGCGAATTGACTGTCGCGCGCCATCTTTTCTCCTGACTTTCGTTACGCTCGAATGGGTACGCCGAGCAGCTTGAGCAGCTCGCGCCCTTCCTCGTCGGTGCGGGCCGAAGTCGTGATCGTCACGTTCATGCCCTTGATTTTGTCCACCCGCGTGTAATCGATCTCCGGAAAAACCAG
>DAITPO010000062.1:0-2254 GCA_036833535.1 Candidatus Acidiferrales bacterium
ATTCAAGTGTCGCAGTTGCCCACCGCGTCGCCGTCATCCGGAATCAGCTTTCATTACGACAGTTCGCTCAAGACCTTCGTCCCGTCGACGGACGAAAGCCTCGGCCCCATCGTCGGCGAGCGCGCCGGCACCATTGGCCGGAACAAATTCTTTCTGGGCTTCAGCTACCAGTATTTCGGCTTCAGCAGCATCGATGGACAGGACATGGGCAAGATTCCCTCCGTCTTGCAGCACCAGCCGTTCCCGCCGCCGTTCGCGTTTCCGGGCATTACTTCATGCCCCAATCAAACCAACTTGACGGGCGCCTACACCGCCAATCCGTGTTTCGTGCGCGACTTTATTGACACCACGAACGACATCAACCTGAACGTGCATCAATACACGATTTATGTGACCTACGGAATCACATCGCATCTCGATATCTCTGCGGCCATTCCACTTCTCGACGTAAAGATGTCCGTCACATCCAACGCCACGATCGTCCCCAATTCTGCGGCGCCGCAGGGTTCGCAGCCGGGCAACGTGTTTCACGAATTCAACCCGAATAACCCCGTGCTGGCATCGCAATGCGCGGCGGCTGCGGCAGCGGATCAGGCGTGTTTGAGCGCCAAGTTCTCTGATTCCGGCAGCGCGGCGGGAATCGGCGACGTCGTGCTTCGCGGGAAGTTCACGGTTTATCGCGGCGAACATCTTGGTTTTGCCGGCGGAATGGATTTTCGTTTGCCGACTGGCGACTCGCTGAATTTCCTTGGCTCGGGATCGCTCGGCGTGAAACCCTTCGGAATCGTCTCTTACAGCGCGCGTGTTTCACCTCACGCGGAAGTGGGATTCGAGTGGAACGGAGCGTCCCAACTTGCCGGGCAAAACCTCGTCCCCGGCGCGAATGCCGCTGCGGTCGACAAGAAAGGCCCGATTCCAAACCGCTTTCTCTATATCGTTGGCGCGGACGTCGCGGTCGTTAAGAGGCTCACTGCCGCTTTCGATCTCTACGGACAGCGCTTGTTCCACTCGCCCGAGCTAATCTCTCAGCCGTTTACCGATCTGGGCAACTGCTCTGGTCCCACAAACGCTGCCGCGTTGGCGTGCGCCGTATTCACTCCTGGCACGTCGCATAAGGATGTGGCGCAGAGATTCTCCGATATCAACATCACGAATGCATCGCTCGGTCTCAAGTATCGCGCGTTTGGCCACTTCGTCGTGACCGGCAACGTGCTCTTGAAACTCGATAACGGAGGATTGCGCTCTCGCGCCATTCCTCTGGTTGGCGCTTCCTATAGCTTCTAGCTCAATCGCATGCGGCCCTGGGCGAAATTGAAGGCGAAACAGAGCGCGGACTCGGGCGCGCGCGAGAGTGGTTCGCCGAAAATCCAGATTGGCGCGACAACGCACGTGGGACGCGTCCGCGAGAGCAACGAAGATCATTTCCGCGTCGTTCCCGAGCTCCAGTTGATGATTGTGTCCGACGGGATGGGCGGAGAAGCTAGCGGCGAGGTAGCGAGTGAGCTGGCCGTCGAGACGATCGTTGAGCATTGCACCGAGCCGCCTCGCCTGACTGCGTCCTCCGCTGCAAACTCGCAACGCCCTGAATTTTCAGAACGCACCAATTGTCTCCTGACTGCCGTCCAGTCGGCGAATCGGCGAATTCATGTGGCTTCGCTGGAAGATCCGGAGAAGCACGGTATGGGCGCGACTGTGGTCGCTGCCTGGCTCGAAGGTTTGCGGCTCAGCCTGGTTCACGTCGGAGATAGCCGCGCTTATCTCTTCCGCGCCGGCGCGCTCGAGAGGCTTACTTACGATCACACTCTGGTCGCCGAGCAAGTCCGCATCGGAATCCTGACGCCGCAGCAGGCGGATACCAGCGCGTGGCAAAGCGTGCTAATCCGCGCACTGGGCACGAACGAACAAGTGGACCTCGATGTCGAGGAGCGCCAGCTAACTCCCGGAGATGTCTTGCTGCTTTGCTCCGACGGACTTACGCGCATGGTGCGTGACCCCGAGATTGGAAATGTTCTGGCAAGCGCGCCTTTAGCTCAGGAGGCGGCCGATCGTCTCGTCACCTTGGCGAATCAAAGCGGCGGCGAGGACAACGTCACCGTCGTAGTCATGCGCATCCCGCCGGAATACCCAGCGCCCTGAAGGCAATCTGCACCCAACCGGAATTGGCGCTTACATCGAGCGCCACTCAAGAGTATTCAGCTATTGCCGAAGCTACAGATGTGACCCCGCCGCTGCAATTCTGCACTTTTTACGTGGA